>NZ_JANGBZ010000195.1:0-213 GCF_024462915.1 Clostridium sp. DFI.5.61 | reverse complement strand
GTCAACTTCACCTTCTTGTTCATCATACTCCTGATTATAATCACTCATAATGTGATCTTCTTCTTCTGAATCAGATTGTATCTCATCTCCTTCATGTGAATGACTTTCATCATTGTCCTTCTCAGATAACAAGATGTCCTCTCCTTCAAGTATATCAATTCTTTCCACACATCCTGAGCCGTTTCACAATGTACAACTTTGCAAGAAATTTCA
>NZ_JANGBZ010000194.1:0-213 GCF_024462915.1 Clostridium sp. DFI.5.61 | reverse complement strand
AACGCCTGCACCAGCGCTGATGACGGGCGGTGCAGGGGGCGGATCAGGCTGACGGTGAATGGAACCGCAATGCTGAACCGCCGCACCACTAAACCGCTTGCCGCATAATCCAGTGCGGTGAGCGGGTTAACCACTGAAACGCCTACCCCCGCCCGTACCATTGCGCAGACTGACGCGGCGCTGTGGGTTTCTACGATCATGCGTCGTTTAACC
>NZ_JANGBZ010000193.1:0-213 GCF_024462915.1 Clostridium sp. DFI.5.61 | reverse complement strand
GGGAGTTAACGCGTTTACCGTCGACAAGAATCAGGGTGTAGCTGCTGTCCAGACCACGAATACTTACGCCCTTACGGTTATCCCCTTCGTTCGTCAGTTGTACGCCAGGCACTTCTTTGAGGACATCCTTCAGATTCTGTACCGGTTTTCGCTGCAGGTCTTCCTGGGTAATGACGCTGATACTGGCGGGAGCATCTTTAAGGTTTTGTTCAA
>NZ_JANGBZ010000192.1:0-215 GCF_024462915.1 Clostridium sp. DFI.5.61 | reverse complement strand
GTTTCTTCTGACAGCGGTTTCAGTAAGTTGGTCAGGTTGAAGAGTTCTTCTTCGCGGAAGTAGTTGAATACCGGGTTGCTGTAAGAGCTGCTGGCGTAGAATGCCCCTTGAATCGGCTCCGGGTCGCTGTCGTCATACTCCATGTTATTGGAGAAGATCATGAACTGGGTGATGTTGGCGAAGCGTTTGAATTTGGGGTTTTTAAAGCGTTCGTT
>NZ_JANGBZ010000191.1:0-215 GCF_024462915.1 Clostridium sp. DFI.5.61 | reverse complement strand
CCTGATATTTTTGAACTTTACAAAAGCTATGAAGGAAATAACGGTAATGAAAAGCAGACAGATAAACGCCAGAGCATCTGGAATTCTGGCAAAGTCAGGTTCTTTCTTGTGCTTTTTCCATTGATGTTTATCGGGTCAGGCTGGCTGATTTACTCATTTTTCAGCACGTTTGGCCGAAGCGATCCCTCGCCAGATTTGGCTACAACAGATGTACG
>NZ_JANGBZ010000190.1:0-216 GCF_024462915.1 Clostridium sp. DFI.5.61 | reverse complement strand
AATTGACTCCGGAGTGTACAATTATTACAATCCGGCCTCTTTAATCACCCATGGCTTCGGTGTCCATCGTTTCATTTTTCGGCGGATATCCAATAAAGCCATTGAATTTATTCAAGTTTAGGTAGAAATCGCCATGAAACGCACTTTTCAACCGTCTGTACTGAAGCGCAACCGTTCTCACGGCTTCCGTGCTCGTATGGCTACTAAAAATGGTCG
>NZ_JANGBZ010000189.1:0-217 GCF_024462915.1 Clostridium sp. DFI.5.61 | reverse complement strand
CTCGCTCAGGGTTTCGCCTGCCAGACGGCGCGCGAGGATGCTGTCCAGTTCCGCTTCGTTCGCTTCAGCAAACATCACCACATCCAGCGCGTGGTCAGACACTTTACAGCCGTGAGCGGCGAAGTGATCCAGACGTTTAGTCAGGGCAGTTTGCAGGTCAGCAAAGCGGCGAATGTCGGTATCAGAAACTTCGCCCAGCTTCGCCATGTAGTCGTTA
>NZ_JANGBZ010000188.1:0-220 GCF_024462915.1 Clostridium sp. DFI.5.61 | reverse complement strand
CCCAGCCTGGGTTACAGCCGGTTAAATCCGCTTTACCGTCGCCGTTGGTATCGAACAGTTTGGCGATCTTCGGATCTTTAAGTTGCGCGATGTTGGTAATTTTATACTGGTCGGCGGTTTTCTTATCGATCAGGTAACCTTGTGCCGCGCCGTTAACAAATACCCCTTCACGATAAAATTTCTTATCGCCACCGGCAGCTTCGTACATGTTGTCATGCAG
>NZ_JANGBZ010000187.1:0-220 GCF_024462915.1 Clostridium sp. DFI.5.61 | reverse complement strand
CGGCATTAAACACCGTTAATCCCAACAGTTGCGCCAGCAAATATCCCAGCACCCAGCCGCACGCCACCGCCGCCAGCGCGATGATGCTGGTTTCCAGCAGAATTTGCCGCACGATATCGCCGTTGCTGGAACCAAGCGCTTTTTGCAGCGCAAACTCGCGCGCCCGCTCGCCGACAATCGCCATCAGCGTGGTATTCACGCACAGCGAAGAGAGCGCCAG
>NZ_JANGBZ010000019.1:0-56334 GCF_024462915.1 Clostridium sp. DFI.5.61 | reverse complement strand
GTCCGGGAGGCCGTCTTCAATGCGGATGCCAGCGCCCATGAGTACACTCCGCCGGTAGGGGATGATCCTGTCCGTGCAGAAGATGGGGGGCGACGCCCTGGTGGAGATCGCCTTTGACAACGTGGGCACCAAGCGGCTGATGCTCAAATCCGCTGCCGCCCACATGGAGAAGATATGAGGAGGAGCGGCTGTGGAGCGAAATAAAAGGACGGCCAGGACGCTGACGGCGGCGCTCTGCCTGGCCCTTCTGGCTGGATGCGGCGCGGAAACGGCCGGGGAGAGCCTGGATGCCGATGAGATGCACCCGGGATGGAGCACCGTGACCACCGATCCCTCCGCCTACGGCATCACCTATCAGGAGCTGGAGGATCTGAGCGGCATGCCCCTGGACCAGCTGACGGCCTACTGCCTGGGGGCGGACGGGGTCTACGGGGAGAACGGCTTTGACCAGCTGTACCACCGGTTCCTGGAGGCCCCGGATACCGTGCTGTCCTACCTAGCCTTGATCGACAGCCGGGAGGAGCGGGAGCTGTTGTGCACACACTTGGCTTCCGCTGATGTGTCCTGGTACGGCGGGACCGAGGCGTTTGGAGCGATTTTGGACCGCCTGGCCGGAGAGAGCGGGACCAGTGGGGAGCTGGCGGAGCTGATCCAGACAGAGTGGAAATCTTTGCAATAAACATGGATCTCGCTGGGTACGATGATCTTGGTGGCCTTGCCGTTGGCGGCGGCGGTGAACGCCTCCAGGGCCTTGATCTTCAGCACGCCGTCGCCGGGGTTGGCCTCGTTGATGAGCTTAATGGCGTCAGCGGTGGCCTGCTGCACCTTCATGATGGCCTGGGCCTGGGCCTCGGCTTCCAGGATCTTAGCCTGCTTGGCGCCCTCAGCCTGAAGGATGGCGGCCTGCTTGGCCGCGTCAGCCCGCAGGATGGCGGACTGCTTCTCGCCCTCAGCCACCAGGATCTGGGACTGCTTCTGTCCCTCGGCCTGGAGGATGGACTCACGGCGCTCGCGCTCGGCCCGCATCTGCTTCTCCATGGACTCCTGAATGTCTCTGGGCGGCATGATGTTCTTCAGCTCCACCCGGTTGACCTTGATGCCCCAGTTGTCGGTGGCCTCGTCCAGAATGGCCCGCATCTGACCGTTGATGTGGTCTCGGCTGGTGAGGGACTGGTCCAGCTCCAAGTCACCGATGATGTTGCGCAGGGTGGTGGCAGTGAGGTTCTCAATGGCGGACATGGGATTCTCCACCCCATAGGTGTACAGCTTAGGGTCGGTGATCTGGAAATAGATCACCGTATCGATCTGCATGGTAACATTGTCCTTGGTGATGACGGGCTGGGGGGGAAAATCCACCACCTGCTCCTTCAGGGAAACATTCTTTGCAACCCGCTCAATGAACGGGATCTTGAAGTGCAGGCCCACGCCCCACACGCCCTGAAAGGCGCCCAGGCGTTCAATGACGAATGCGCGGGACTGCGGGACCACCCGGACGTTGGCGGCCAGCACCAGCAACACCAGCACCACCAGGATAATGGGCACTAAAAACGAAAGAAAACTATCCATGATCTCTCCTCCTTATAACAGCTCTACAAAAACCTTGACTCCCTCGATGCGGAGCACCTTGACCTCCCGCCCAGGCTGTATGACAACGTCATGGGCGGAGCGAGCGGTCCAGACCTGTCCCGAGATATTCACCAGGCCGCTCCCCTTCAGGTTGTCGATCTCCTCTGTGACCAGTGCTGTGGCGCCGATGACCCGGTCCGCGTTGGTGGCCTGGTAGCGGGGCGTCAGGAACTTCTTTGCCAAGGGGCGGACCAGCAGCAGGGTCACCCCGGACAGAGCCAGAAAGACCACCACCTGGAGCCACAGCGCCGCGCCAAAGCCTGCCGCGATCAGCGCACCCAGAGCACCCACCGCGAACCAAACGGAGGTCAGGCCCACAGTGATAGCCTCCCCCACCGCGAACACGATCAGGGCGATCAGCCAGAGCACAGTAAACGGTATGGGTATCATAGCACACTCCTTTCTGTTCCCATCCCGGGGGGCTGGAAAGAAAACTTCTTTCCTTGGATGACAGGATATCATATCTTACAAAAAATTGCTATGGTTTTCTCTCTTTTTTCTGTAAATAATTTCAGGATCGGGGGAGCGCCGCCTTTCCGCTCTATAAAGTATTTGCCTAATGGCGAAAAATCCGATATACTGTTTTTTACCAATCTCTCTCGACGCTTAAAGGAGAATCCCGCCCATGCCCATCGTTTCAGAACTTATCCTCTCCCTCATGCTCACTGCCTCCCTGTCCGCCGGAGCTCCCCTCTCTGCTCCGCCGGGCCTGGCCGTCTCCCTTCCTGCCATCACCGCTCAGGCGCAGCAGCTCCACACCCCCCTGATGATCCTCCACGCCGGCGGCGTCACCCCGGAGGGAGTGACGGGCAGCAACAGTCTGGAGGCGCTGGAACATTCCTACGAAAACGGCTTCCGGCTGCTGGAGCTGGACTTCTCCTGGACCTGCGACGGGGAGCTGGTCTGCGTCCACGACTGGAACGCTTTCTATGGCCGCATCCTGGACACGGACTCCCCCACCCTGGCCCAGTTCGAGGCCGTCCGGGACAGCACCTACGGCTTCACTTCCCTGACCCTGGATCATCTGATCGCCTGGCTGAGGGAACACCCCGGCGTCTCCATCGTCACCGACATCAAGGAGGACTGCGCGGCGGGCGCCGCCCTGATCGCCCAGCGCTGTCCGGATCTGCGCAGCCGCTTCATCATTCAGATCTACCACCCGGAAGAATATGACCAGGTGGCAGATCTGGGCTTTGAGCACATCATCCTCACCGTGTATCAGATGTCCTGGTCCGAAAAGCAGGACACCGCCGCCCTGGTCCGCTTTGCTGCTGAACACCCCCTGGAGGGGATCACCTTCCCGGTGGAGCTGGCGGACACCCCAGGCTATGTGGAGGCGCTCCTGGAGGCCCAGGTCCCCCTCTTCGTCCACACGGTCAATGACCCGGCGGATCAGGCCGCCCTGGTCCGCCAGGGCATCTCGGGCATCTACACTGATCTCGGGGCGCCCGCCCCCCAGGAATAAGGAGAACTGCCATGGAAACTCTGAACTTTGCGATCCCCACCCTCTTCGGCCTGGAGGCCCTGGCTGCGGATGAGCTGCGCCGCCTGGGGCTGGACCAGGTGCGGGCGGAAAATGGCCGCGTCCTCTGCTCCGGCCGGCCCGGCGACATCCCGCGGATGGATCTAAATCTGCGCACCGGGGAGCGGGTGCTGCTGGTGCTGGGCACCTTCCCTGCCGGAGATTTCGACGCCCTGTTTGAGGGGACCCGTGCCCTCGCCTGGGAGCAGTTCATCCCCCGGGAGGGCCGGTTCCCTGTCAAGGGGCACTGCCTTAATTCCGCCCTCCATTCCGTGCCTGCCTGCCAATCCATTGTGAAAAAGGCGGCCGCCGCCCGTCTGGGGGATGCCTACGGCCTGAATACCCTCCCTGAGACCGGAGCGCTCTTCCAGATCCAGTTCTCCATCATGAAAGACACCGCCGTCCTGATGCTGGACACCTCGGGACCAGGGCTTTACAAGCGGGGCTACCGGGCCCACGGGGTGGACGCCCCCCTTCGGGAGACCCTGGCCGCCGCCATGGTGCTCCTCTCCCGCTACCGGGGCCGGGACCCGCTGTGCGACCCCTTCTGCGGTTCGGGCACCATCCCCATCGAGGCCGCCCTCATCGCCAAAAACCGGGCTCCGGGCCTGAACCGCTCCTTCTCCGCCCAGAAGTGGAGCTGGCTCCCCGCTCAGGCCTGGATGGATGCCGCCGATGAGGCCCAGGACCGGGAGTTCCACGGGGACTATGAGATCTGGGGCGGCGATATCGACCCTGCCGCCGTGGAGCTGGCCCGGCACAACGCCCAGCTGGCCGAGGTGGACGACATTGTAAGGTTTGAAGCGGCGGACGCCCGCACCTTCCACTGGGGCGGGATGTACGGCCGGATCGTCACCAATCCTCCCTACGGCGAGCGCATTATGGAGCGCCGGGAGGCAGAGGAGCTGTACCGCGCCTTCGGAAAGGCATGGACCAAGTTCCCGGAGACCTGGAAGCTGTATCTGCTCTCCTCCCATACGGAGTTTGAGCGCACCTTTGGGAAGACGGCGGACAGGAAGCGGAAGTTATATAACGGAATGCTGAAATGTGACCTGTTCCTCTACGGCGTCAAATAGGAGGTGCATCATGGCATATCGTGTCAAAAAATTCCGGGGCTATCGGCGGATGCTCAGGAAGCTGATCCGGGTGGTAGAGGACTACCAGCCCGACTGGCGCCCGGACGAGGCGGATGGTCGGGAAGAATTTCTGGAGCTGGACCTGTACTCTCACCGGTTTTTCCACCCCCGTGGAAAGGGCCGGAAGGCCCTGTTTTCCGCCCTGCTGCGCAAGACGGAGGCCCTCATCGCCGCCAAGCCGGCGGACCTGCCCTTCTGCAAAATATTCCTCTTTATGCCTGGGGGAGACCTGGGCCAGGCGGAGATCGTCCTCATCTATGACCGGGAGCGGTTTGAGACCTTCTGGCTGCGCACTGACCCGGCGGACGGGCTTTGGACCCTCCAAAAGGACCGCTCTCTGCTGACGGAGCTGGGGCTGTCCTCCACGCTCCCGGAGCGGTGCGTGCTGGAGGAGTTCCACTGGGCGGGCTATGTGGAGAGGACGCTGATCTGGGGCTATGGGGAGCTGCCCTGACCCATCGGAGGTATTTATGAGGCACCTGTTCATCATCAACCCGGCGGCGGGCAGGCCGGAGAGCACCGCCCGGCTGGAGACCCTGCTGTCCCGGCTGTCCTTTCCCCACGAGGTGGCCTATACCCGGGAGGCCGGGGACGCCCAACGGCTGGCGGCGACGGCGGTCCGGACGGGGGGGCCGGTGCGCATCTACGCCTGCGGCGGGGACGGCACCCTCAACGAGGTGGTCAACGGGGCGGCGGGCTTTGACAACGCCGCGGTCACCTGCGTGCCCAAGGGGACGGGCAACGACTTTCTCAAGCTGTTCGGCCCCCGCTTCCGGGAGCTGTTCTACGACCTGGAGGCCCTGGCCGCCGGCCCCCAGCGTGCCTTTGACCTGATGGACTGCAACGGCAAGCTGGGCCTGGACGTGGTGTGTGCCGGCGTGGACGCCCGCATCGCCGCGGGGGTGCACCGATATAAGGACCTGCGCTTTGTCTCCGGTATCGGCGCCTATCTTCTATCCCTGACGGAGCAGGTCATCTTCCGGGGCCTCTGCCGTCCCCTGACCATCCGTGCCGAAGGCCTGGACTGGCAGGAGCGGCAGACCGCCATCCTGTGCATCTGCAACGGCAGGCACTACGGCGGCGGCTTCATGCCCGTGCCGGACGCCATGCCGGACGACGGTGTGCTGGATGTCCTGGCCGTGGGGGAGATCAGCCGCCTCACTTTCTTCCGCCTGGTGGGCAAGTACGCCCAGGGGCTCTACCGGCAGTACCCCCAACTTATCACCGACTGGCACGGCCAGTCCCTCTCCTTTTCCTCCCCCCGGGAGATCACCGTGGTGGTGGACGGCGAGGTCATGCGCGGGACCCGCTTCACCGTCCGCCTCTCCCCCTTGAAAATCAACTTTTTCTTCCCTGCGGGTGCCGATTATTCCCCCGAATTTTAGCACTCTTTTCTCCACTTTGTGAACGGACGGTAAACTTTTACGAAATTGCCCGCAATTTTTTGAAATTGGGGGTTGATTTTTTGTTTTAAAACGTTTATTATCATACTCGTGGTTGGCACTCAGTTTTATTGAGTGCTAACATTCCGAGAGTCCTGTCGGTCACAGTGTCGGCGCACTCTCCCCAACTCGTTTAATACCAATATCATATAAGGAGGAACCTGTTATGAAACTCAAGCCCTTAGCTGACCGCGTCATTCTGAAGATGGTGGAGGCCGAGGAGACCACCAAGGGCGGCATCATCCTCACCGGCGCCGCCAAGGAGAAGCCCGAGGTGGCCGAGGTCCTGGCTGTGGGCCCCGGCGGCATGGTGGACGGCAAGGAGGTCACTATGACCGTGAAGGTGGGAGACAAGGTCATCACCAGCAAGTATTCCGGCACCCAGGTAAAGATCGACGGCGAAGAGGTGACCATCGTCCGTCAGAACGATATCCTGGCCATTGTAGAGTGAAATTCAGCGACGGCAACTAGGAATGAGAAACGTCGGATCGATGAATTGCCTGAGGCGGCAGTCGATCCCAATGGCTACGGTAAAGCCGGACCGCCGCAATTCCTAAGTTCTAACTCCTAATTTCTGATTCAAACTAAGTCTTCTCTAAATTGGAGGTAATGTGTTATGGCTAAAATCATTTGCTACGGCGAGGAAGCCCGCAAGGCTCTGGAAAAGGGCGTGGACCAGCTGGCTGACACCGTCAAGATCACTCTGGGCCCCAAAGGCCGCAACGTGGTGCTGGACAAGAAGTTCGGCGCCCCCCTCATCACCAACGACGGCGTGACCATCGCCAAGGAGATCGAGCTGGAGGACCCCTTTGAGAACATGGGCGCCCAGCTGGTGAAGGAGGTCTCCACCAAGACCAATGACGTGGCCGGTGACGGCACCACCACTGCTACCCTGCTGGCCCAGGCTATCGTGAAGGAGGGCCTGAAGAACCTGGCCGCCGGCGCCAACCCCATGGTCATGAAGAAGGGCATCGCCAAGGCCACTGCCGCCGCCATCGAGGCCATGAAGGTCAACAGCCAGAAGGTCAACGGCTCCGCTGACATCGCCCGCGTGGGCGCTGTCTCCTCCGGCGACGAGGCCATCGGCCAGTTGATTGCCGAGGCCATGGAGAAGGTGGGCCACGACGGCGTCATCACCATCGAGGAGTCCAAAACCGCCGAGACCTACTCCGAGGTAGTGGAGGGCATGCAGTTCGACCGCGGCTATGTCACCCCCTACATGGTCACCGACACTGAGAAGATGGAGGCCAACCTGGACGACGCCCTCATCCTCATCACCGACAAGAAGATCTCCAATATCCAGGAGTTGCTGCCCGTTCTGGAGCAGGTGGTCCAGTCCGGCAAGAAGCTGCTGATCATCGCTGAGGATGTGGAGGGCGACGCCCTGTCCACCCTGATCGTCAACCGCCTGCGCGGCACCCTGAACGTGGTGTGCGTCAAGGCCCCCGGCTTCGGCGACCGCCGCAAGGAGATGCTCCAGGATATCGCCATCCTCACCGGCGGCACTGTGATCTCCTCCGACGTGGGCCTGGAGCTGAAGGAGGCCACTCTGGATCAGTTGGGTCAGGCCCGCCAGGTGAAGGTCACCAAGGAGAACACCACCATCGTCAACGGCGCCGGCAGTTCCGAAGAGATCAAGGCCCGCATCGGCCAGATCAAGAGCCAGATCGAAGTCACCACCTCCGACTACGACAAGGAGAAGCTCCAGGAGCGTCTGGCCAAGCTGGCTGGCGGCGTAGCCGTTATCAAGGTGGGCGCTGCCACCGAGGTGGAGATGAAGGAGAAGAAGCTGCGCATCGAGGACGCCCTGAACGCTACCCGCGCTGCTGTGGAGGAAGGCATCGTGGCCGGCGGCGGCACCGCCTATCTGAACGCCATCCCCGCCGTGGAGAAGCTTTACGCTGAGACTGAGGGCGACGAAAAGACCGGTCTGCAGATCGTGGCCCGCGCACTGACCGCCCCCGTGAAGCAGATCGCTGCCAACGCCGGCATTGATGGCTCTGTGGTGCTGGAGAAGATCCGCGAGTCCGGCAAGGTGGGCTACGGTTTCGACGCCTACAACGAGGTCTACTGCGACATGATCCCCACTGGCATTGTTGACCCCACCAAGGTGACCCGCTCCGCTCTGGAGAACGCCGCCTCTATTGCCTCTACTCTCCTGACCACCGAATCCCTGGTGGCCGATAAGCCTCAGCCTCCCGCACCTGCAGCCCCCGCCGCTCCCGACATGGGCGGCATGTACTAAGAGACACCGCAAAGCCTTGAAATTGCTTGATTTTTTGAGTGTGCAAAAGCGGATTTACGCCAAACTTACGCCACTTACGCCAAAAATTCAAGCGCATTATAGGGTAACAGAAATCGGCACCTGCCTTAAAAGCAGGTGCCGATTTTTTCCTTATTTGCGTTTCTTTTTGCCTTTCCCGTGCTGCAACTGTGGTTTTGCTTTCCCTCGCTGGTTGATTGGGCTTTTCAAGTACTTGGACAGCTTGAGTATTTCAATCAGCGAGACGAACTGCTCTTTGGAGAGCTTGTCATAATCAATACCAAAGGTAGCGAGGAATGAACGGACTTGCTTTTCCTCGGAACTGCCCTCAAAATTCATCGCATCCTGCAACTGCCCCTGTACGGTTGCTGCGAGGGAGCTTTCACCCGCAGTCATGGTGTCGGGACGATGCTCATTCCGAATGTCACGGAGAATACCTTTCAGATCATCCGCAATCAGGCTTCCGAAATACTCGTCCTCTCTGATCTGCGCGACTTCCAGTGTCCGCAGGTGCAGATCATTTTCCTCGCCGCCGTTTTTCATCAGTGCCATCTGCCGGACGGCTTCCAAAACGGCGTTCATGTCATTGACCCGCATATCCGCGATCCGGTCAACGTAAATCTCGGCGTCCAGCATGAAACGCTGGAAATCCTTGTGGCAGATCAGCTCCGACAGCAGTTGGTGATTGAACTTGCCCGTTCTCAATACTTCGATTGCATCATCACCCAAATGCAGAGCGTCCAGCTCTGTGTTTGGGTGATTTTTTTGTTCTGTCAGCCCCAGCAGGTAATCGGTGGACACGCTGTAGAACTTTGCCAGCTCCACCATGCTGAACGGGCTGATGTCCTTGAAATCGTCGGCTTCGTATTTTCCCAGCGCAGATTTTGAGATGCCTGTTTCCGCAGATAGCTGTTCCAGCGTCAGACTGCGCTCTACACGCAGATCTTTAAGCCGTTCCTGAATGGTGAGCTTTGGCTGCATAGCGGTGTCCTCCCTTCAAATTTCTGCCCTTTTCCGGTCTTGTCCATAAGCGTGGAAATTTGCATTTTTCGGCGCGTTTTCCGACCTCTTGGATATACGGGAGAGGGCTATATTTTTCGCTAAAATGGTCTTGCAATCGCACCTGAACCTTGAAAATTGCATGACCGTCCGAACGGGATATGTTCTCTGGCGAAGTGCCGCATCCAGCGCACCAAGGAGAACGAAACGCCGGGAGCGATCCTCCGGGCAGGAACGACGTTCGGAAAGAGCGGCAAAATCGAAAGTAAAAATCAAAGCAAGTGAAAACGGCGAAATAGTTTTCTGCTCTGTGCGGTTATCTGCACGGAACAGAGCGCTATCCGGCAGCGAACGATGTTTGCTGTCTGGTTTGACATTTCGCCATTTCACACAAAGACACATCAAACGGCAAAAGCGGAAGGTGTTGCCTGTGACCAACGTATCATCGGCGGCATTTCCAGCGAAAAGTCGTGCATTAAAAATCAGCGCCCTATGGCGAACGGGTGTCACGATTTGACAAACCCATTTTACCATAGAGCGTATCGAAAAAACAGGAGGAACATTTGAATATGAGAAAATCCGAAACCTATCGCAACGAGATCAAGTCCTACATCGTCCGCACCGGCATGACCATGACCGAGGTGGTGGACTACCTCTCCGATGAATACGGCTGGAGCCGCAGCGTTCCCAATCTCTCCGGCAAACTCAAGCGCGGTTCGCTCCGCTATGGCGAGGCGGTAGAGTTGGCGGACGCGCTGGGGTATGACATCGTGTGGGAGAAGAGAAAATGAAAATCTTAGTCTGATTTGCAACACAAATAACAAGTCTTTTATTTCGAGGCTGGAAAAGTTCTGTGCAATATGATAAAATTGAAAATGAGGTGAAAACCGTATGATCAAATTCTCAGACTTTATGCCAGTCGATTTTCCGGATAAGACGAAAGTCAAATTTAACATGAATGCAGGGAATACTGCTTTGCGTGCATGGGACTATCTGTTGGATGATGCTCCTGAATGGGTTGCAATGAACGCGCATAAGCGCAAACAGGCAAATAACAACTTAAATCACGCGGATTATCTTCTGGCTTTTGCTCAGTATTATCCTTACGGTCCCCAATATTATATTTTTGGTGGAATGTACCAGGTTGAAAAAATTCTCCCAGAAGTATTTGATGCTGTGGGGTATAAGCTTACACTTCTCCCTGATTACGCAGACTATCGCAAACGGTTGATTATTAGGCTAAAGAAGCCAATCGGCAGAGATATTTATAACAAGCCATATCAGTCTGTTCAAAGAGATTTTGACCCCGAAGTATACGAACTTGCTCCGGCTACGAAACTTGGCGCATTCCCCGGATACAGCAAAGTACTTTTGAGCCATAAAGATTTGCAGACCATTATCAAGCTGGACGCTCCTGAGTGGAAAAATGCTCTTTCCAGCGTGAAAGGCGTTTACTGTATTACAGACCGTTCAACAGGACAGCTCTATATCGGATCGGCGACGGGGGATATTGCTGGCATCTGGCAGCGTTGGTCATCTTATGCCGATGTAACGAATCTCACAGGCGGCAATAAGGCTTTTGAAGAACTGAAAAACAATGGAGCGGACTACATCGTAGAAAATTTTTCATACTCCATTTTGGAGATCTTTGATATGCGTACAAAGCGTGAGGATATTATTCAACGTGAGTCGTATTGGAAACGGGTTTTTCAAACAATAAAGTACGGCATGAATAACAATTAGAACTGTACTACAACGGAGGGGAGGTTGATGCAAATATGACGAAGCAATATAAGGGACGGACAGCAACTATTGAAATTGATGAGAAGAATGTTATCATCAAATCTTCCGGATTCTTTTCATCATCAAAGAAAACTATTCCACTTAGGGATATAAAGAATGTCGAACTTAGTGCAAGTTCATTTTTCTCAAAGGATACGGTGGAAATATACTATGGCAGCAATGTTGAAAAAGTCCGGTTTTCCAATTCTGCCGATGCGAAGAAAGCAGCGACCGACATCACAGATATTGCAAGGAAAAACAGGCGAACATCTCCACTCGGGGAACTTACGGGACTTGCCACATCGTTATTTGGAATTGGCGTATCTGTTGCCTCCGCCATAAAAGAGGATCAAGAACGACAGCGGGAAAGGGAAATTCAAAAAGCAGAAGCCGAATATAAAAAGGCTGTTGATGACTTTCTTAACTCTGGTAAACTAACGACCACTACTTATGTCAATGGAAGAGAGTTTAACCATCCTACTGCTAAAGACGATGTAGAAGCTGTATTTATTGCAGAGTATGCAAAGTCGCCCCGCACCGCAGAACAGCCGTGGTCACAGAAATGGACGGAGCAATACGGTATTCAAGATGTTCCTGCCTATCTGCAATCTGTGGTTGCAGATGGATATTTGGAAGAAGCCGTTTTGGGGAAAGCGCTTTCGACCCTCACAGGGGAACAGCTTAAAACAATGTTGTCCGATCTTTCTATGAAAACGAGCGGGGCAAAGGACGTTCTTATCCAGCGGCTAGTGGAAGAAGCAGATGAACATAGGGTGCGACAGCTTTTTCCCAATCCTGTGTACGCGCTTACTGAGAAAGGCGCTGAGTTGCTGAGGGCTAATCAGTCTGTACTTGCCGATATGTGGATAGATTGTGAGAAAGCCATTGAGCAGGGCAAAAATGTTGCACCTGAGTTTAAGAGACCTGATGCTAAGAAAGTAAAAAAGAAAAGAACAGCTAAGAAACAACTGACAGATGCAGAGAAACTTCGAGAATACAAAAAATCGCTCAGGACTCTATATGAAGCATTAAAAGGTCCTGAAATTCGAGAGCAAATTTCAACAATCAAAGCTTGTAAACCGACCAGAAAAGAGTTGGAAGAGGATTTGCGGGGAATATGTGCGAATGCCTGTTATTCTCCTATTCCGTACTCCGAAACAATGGGGAATATCTATAAGTACAGAGATTTCTACTCCGAAGAACTTATTGACCAAATATACAAAGGGCAAACAAAGTATATGCTCTTTGATAGAACCGGTTTTGCAGATTTGGTTCATAAGATTTCCGGTGATACCCCATTTGACTTTTTTGCATTTATTGACAAGAAATGGGATATGTTTGTATCGGAATATATGAGAACGCATTGAACGTCACTATTCCGGGATAGGAAGAAATATCCCTTTGGAACAAAGGGCGCACTTCTATACTCTCCTGATGGGAGTATGTGCGCTCTGCGAGGCAGACAGCCCGGACAGTCAAATGTCCGGGCTGTTTTGCGTCACTTTGTTCCGAACAAGGGGCTGCACCCCTTGCGACGCTTGCGCGCCTATCCCAGCGCACTTTGCAGCGGAAACAATCTGCTGGCGCAGACCATTTCCGCCGCAAAGCCTGAAAATCCATATCATTATCAAGACCGTCTACTGAAAACGTAGGCGGTCTTTTTGTATCTATCCACCCCATCATTTATCAGTCAGGAGGTCAAAATCATGCACGAAAAAGAAATTGAGAAACTGCAAGCCGAGAAAGAGAAAGTTGAAC
This sequence comes from Clostridium sp. DFI.5.61, assembly GCF_024462915.1. NCBI lineage: Bacteria > Bacillati > Bacillota > Clostridia > Eubacteriales > Clostridiaceae > Clostridium > Clostridium sp. DFI.5.61. The sequence continues at coordinate 43,806 of NZ_JANGBZ010000019.1, read as the reverse complement.
GCCAGCTTGCACAGGAGGAGCACAAAATCCAGCGCCTTGAGAACCGCGCCGCCTACTATGAAAAGGGAGAACGGCGCAAGCGGGCGCACCGGCTTATCACCCGTGGTGCTGCCATCGAGAGCGTCGCACCGCAGACGAGGGGTTTGAGCAAGACTGCATTTTACGCTTTTGCAGAACAGGTCTTTGCCCTACCAGATGCGCAAAAGCTTCTCATGGAAGCTGTCGGCCGCCATGCGGGAGGTGATTGAGCATCGCACTGTTTCATTTTCATGTGACGCAGATCAAACGCAGCGCGGGGCAATCTGCCGTGGCTGCTGCCGCCTACCGTGCTGGGGAAAAGCTGCACAGTGAGTATTACGGCGAGGACAGCGACTACACCCGCAAGGGCGGCGTGATCTGTTCTGAAATCCTGCTGCCGTCCCACGCCCCGCCAGAGTACGCAGACCGCGAAACGCTCTGGAACGCCGTGGAGAAAGCCGAGCGCGGCAAGAAAGCACAGCTTGCATATAGCTTTGACATTGCCTTGCAGAACGAGTTTTCCATGCAGGAGAACATCGACCTTGCAAGGCAATTCTTATTGGACAATTTCGTGAACCGGGGCATGGTGGCGGACTTCGCCGTGCATCAGCCGGACAAGGAGGACGGCGGCATTTCCAATCCGCATTTTCATGTCATGTGTCCAATTCGCCCTATGGAACCGAACGGCAAATGGGGAAACAAACAGCGGCGGGAATATGTGCTGGATGAGCACGGCGAGCGCGTTCTGGACGAGGCAGGCAACTATGTGTTCAACGCCGTTCCCACGACGGACTGGGGCAAACCCGAAACGCTGGAAGCGTGGCGGCAGGCATGGGCTGAGATGTGCAATGCCAAGTTTGCTGAAAAAGGCTTGGACTGTCGCATTGACCACCGCAGCTTTGCCCGTCAGGGCGTGGAGCAGATCCCCGCGCAGCATGAAGGTCCCACCGTCCGGGCGATGGAGGCAAAGGGCATCCGTACCAACAAGGGCGATCTCAACCGCCTCATTCGGAAAACCAACGCGCTGATGCGGGAGGCAAAGGAAAAGATCGCCGCGCTGATTGGCTGGCTCAGGGACGTAAAAGCCGAGCTCGCCAAGCCACAGCCGCCCATGCTCAACGATCTGCTGGCGCTGCATTGCGCCAATCGTAACAAAGGCGCGTACAGCAACAAGGCGAAGAACGCCAACTTGCAGCGTTACGCCGAGGCGTTCAGCTTTCTGCAATCCAAGAATCTTTACACCGTGGACGATCTGGATAACTCACTTCACGCCATGCAGGACAAAATCGACACGCTGAAAAAGTCGGCATCGTCAAAGCAAGCCAGTATCAAAGAAGTGGGTGAACTGCTGCGGATGGTGGATTACTACAAAACCGGGAAGCATGTTGCCGACAAGCTGAAAAACATCCGATTTGAGAAATCCCGGCAGAAATACAAATCCGAACACGACGATGAACTGCGGACGTTCTACATGGCAGAGCGCAAATTAAAGTCGTATTTCAAGGATGGCAAGCTGCCCATCACCGCATGGCGTAGGGAGCGCGAGCAGTTGGAGCAGGAATACAAAGACATTCAGACGGAGCTTTCGCCGCTCCATGCCGACGCGAAAAAGCTCTGGGCGATTCACTACAACATCTACGAGGTGCAGCATGAACAGGAGCGCCAGAACATCGAGCTGCGGCAGAAAAAGCAGGAAATCGAACACTAAGGAGGGCGTTGCCTATTGAGTATCTTTGAAGCCGTCAAGCAGTCTGTGACCACCCGGCAGGCTGCGGAGCGGTACGGCATCCGGGTGGAGCGAAACGGAATGTGCCGCTGCCCGTTCCACGATGACAGCACACCCAGCATGAAGCTGGATCGCCGGTATTACTGCTTCGGCTGCGGTGCCACCGGGGATGTGATTGACTTCGTTTCCCGGCTTCGCGGAATCGGCAGCAAGGAAGCCGCAATTCTGCTGGCACAGGATTTTGCTATTCCGTATGAGGATGGCACGGGCAAAATGAGCAAGCCGTGACAACAAAATACCGACGAACAGAATTATCAGCACATGGAACGATACTGCTTCCGTGTGCTGTTGGACTATTACCGGCTGTTATGCCGCTGGAAGGAGGACTATGCCCCGCAAATGCCGGAGGACGGTTATGATCCATGCTTTGTGGAAGCATTACAGAAACTTTCGCTGGTTGAATATCTGCTGGACGAGTTGCTGTGCGGGGATATACAGGCGCGGGCATCCGTTGTGATCGAATATGGAGAGGAAGTGAGAAAAATTGAGCAGCGAATGGCAGAGCTTGCCGCCGCAGATGAAGCAGCAGCTCAAAATGCAGGCAGGCAGCATGGCACAGCCGATGAGCGTTGAAGAAGTCAAAGCCATGCTGGACACCACGGAAAAAGGTGGCGTCCGCAACAGTATCAAGAATTGCCTGACGGTATTTCAGCACGATCCGCTGCTCTCCGGCGCGATCGCCTACAATCTGCTGACCGACCGCACCGACATTGTGAAGCCCATCGGCTACGACCGAAGCCCCGGCATCTCCATGACCGACACGGATATGAAGTACATCCGGCTGTATCTGGAAGAGAATTACGACCTGACAAGTGAGAAGAAAATCATAGATGCCGCCGATCTTGCCGCCCATCAGAACAGCTATCACCCTGTCCGGGACTATCTGAACAGTCTTGCATGGGACGGAACAGAACGTATCCGCTACTGTCTGCACCACTTTCTCGGCGCGGAAGCAGACGAGTACACTTTTCAGGCGCTGCGGCTGTTCCTGCTTGGCGCGATTCATCGGGCATTTCATCCCGGCTGCAAATTTGAAGTCATGCTCTGTCTGGTGGGCGGTCAGGGTGCGGGGAAGTCCACCTTCTTCCGGCTGCTGGCAGGCAAGGACGAGTGGTTTTCTGATGATCTGCGAAAGCTGGACGATGAAAACGTGTACCGCAAGCTGCAAGGTCACTGGATCATCGAAATGTCCGAGATGATTGCCACCGCCAATGCCAAGAGTATTGAGGAAATCAAGTCGTTTCTGAGCCGCCAGAAGGAGGTCTATAAAATCCCGTATGAAACCCATCCAGCAGACCGGCTGCGGCAATGCGTGTTCGGCGGCACATCCAACGCAATGGACTTTCTGCCCCTCGACCGCTCCGGCAACCGGCGCTTTTTGCCGGTGCAGGTCTGCCCGGAACAGGCAGAGGTTCACATTTTGGAGGATGAAGCCGCATCCAGAGCCTACTTGCAGCAGGTGTGGGCAGAAGCTATGACCATCTACCGGGCAGGCGGCTGGAAGCTGACATTCAGCCCGGAAATGGTGCGCTACCTCAAGGAGCATCAGAAGGACTTCATGCCGGAGGACACCAAGGCAGGCATGATTCAGGCGTTTCTGGACAGCTATGCGGGCGATACCGTCTGTTCCAAGCAGCTTTACAAGGAGGCGCTGAACCACGCCTTTGATGAGCCGAAGCAATGGGAGATCCGAGAGATCAATGAGATTATGAACCAGTGCGTGACTGGCTGGACGTATTTCTCCAATCCCCGCAGCTTTGCCGGGTACGGCAGGCAAAGGGGCTGGGAACGTGAAAAGACTGCAACGGGCAGCGGCAACCAAGCCGAAGAAATCCCGGACAGCTTTGTGGAGATCACAGAGCAGATCGAGATGCCGTTCTGAAAAGCACGGCTGGTTGCAAAACCTGTTGTTGCCCCGTTGCCGGGCTGGTTGCCGGGAGAATCCCTGTTTTGTCAGGCCTTTTCTATCTTTGACAACCAAAACAACAGAAAAATCGAAGAAAAGGAAAATCGTAAATCAACCGTCAGATCGGGGATGTTTCGAGGTTTTTGGAAGTCCGTTGCCGGACTTCGTTGCCGCCTTGCCCTGTCTGGCTATTTTTGTGTGGAGGACAAACTGCCTATGAAGGAAATCCCGATTTGGGAAAAGAGCAATCTGAGCTTGGAGGAGGCTGCGGCTTACTCCGGCATTGGTATCAACAAACTGCGCGAGATCACCAACGAGGACCGGTGCAAATTCGTCCTCTGGGTGGGCAACAAGCGCTTGATTAAACGCCGCCTGTTCGATCAGTTCATCGAGCAGGCGTATTCTATTTGAAAAAGTGATGTGAAAACCATGATACAGCGATACTTTGAAAAAGTTGTCTGTTTCCGTTCAAGATCAGTGGAAATCGCATATTCGGTATGATATACTTGTATCAATCCCTATAATCGCGCTTTTCACGGAAAGGAGTTTCTGAATTGTCTGAAAAGCGCAAAGATAGCAAGGGGCGTGTTTTGAAGGACGGCGAGAGCCAGAGAGCAAACGGCACCTATGACTATCGTTATACCGATATACACAAGAAACGGCGTTGTATTTACGCCAAATCCCTGACAGAGCTGCGGAAGAAAGAGGACGAGCTGCGGCGCGACATGGCGGACGGCATCGACTATGCAGCGGGTGATATGACCGTGGCTGAACTGGTTGACCGCTATATGAACCTGAAACGGGGCTTGAAGCAAAACTCCCTGCGGTCTTATGGTTCTGCGGTCAAGCGGATTCATGCTGACCCGTTTGGGCAGAAACCGATCAAGACCGTAAAGCTATCGGACGCAAAGGGCTGGTTTGTGTTCCTGCACGACAGCGGCATCAAGCAAAACACCATCGGGGTACTGCAAAGTGTTGTCAGACCGGCGTTTGAAATGGCGGTGGATGATGACATCATCCGCAAGAATCCGTTCAAGTTCAAGCTGTCCGATGTAATACCAAAGGACGCCTATGTACGCGACGCGCTGACCAAGGAACAGCAAGAGAAGTATCTGCAATTCGTGCAGGACTGCGGCGGGAATTACTATGATGACATTGTGATTCTGCTGGGAACCGGCTTGCGCGTGAGCGAGCTGTACGGTCTGACACGGGCAGATATTGACTTCGACCGACGCTGTATTCACGTTCGGCGGCAGTTATGCCGGACGGCAGAGAAGCCCTATTTTGTCACACCGCCCAAAACCAAAAGCGGCATCCGAAACGTCCCCATGACGGACGCGGTTTACATGGCGCTGATGAGGGTGGTGAAGGGAAGAACGTCTCCGAAGGTGGAATTGCTGGTAGACGGTCACAGCGGATTCCTCTTTCTGGACAAGTCGGGGATGCCGAAGGTTGCGATGCACTTGGAGAACTATATGCGAGGGCTGCAAGCGCGATTTGAACAGGTATACGGCAAGCCTGTTCCTCGAATCACGCCCCATGTGCTGCGGCATACGTTCTGCACCAACGTCCAACAGGCGGGGCTTGATGTGAAAAGCCTGCAATATCTGATGGGACATTCCAACGCCAGCGTGACGCTGGATGTCTACACCCACAGCAGCTTTGATTCTGTCGAGAGAGCCTTTGAACAGATCGCCAGCAGCCTGTAATTTTCATTGTACGAAGTTGGCTGGCTTACGCCACAACTTACGCCAATTCCCTGTCAAGTGGCGTAGATTTGCGTAGAAATGTGTGAATTTCATCAAAATCAAGGAAGCTGCAAAAAGCGGTTCAAAGCCTTGATAACTCTACGAAAATCTACATTTTGCGTTATATGCGTTTTGCTTCAAAAAGTTGCGGTTTTGAAGGGCGGCATGTACTAAGACATGCCTCGACCTCTTGAAAACGCTGAACTTTTGCAACACAGGAGTGCAGCCCTTATGCCAAGCTTACTCCACAAACGCAAAAATAAAAGCGCATAACAGGGTGAACCAAAGCCGACACTTACAGTTTTGTAGGTGTCGGCTTTTTCTTTTGTTCTGCTAAATCTTAAAGACATTAAATTTCACAACTCCATATCCACATATACAAGAGGAGCTGCTTGACAATATCGCGCCGCGATGTTAGAATAGGAAAAGGCAATATCGTGAGACGATATTGCAGAAAGAGGTGCCATGATCGATATGAAAGATAGAGGGGTACTGACAGAGTCAATGTTCTATGTGCTGATGTCTTTCCTGCACCGTGAAATGTGTGGTATTGAGATCACAGAATTTGTAGAACAGAAGACCAATGGACGGGTGCGTCTTGGTCCCGGTACGCTTTATACATTGTTAGGCAAATTTCAAGATGAGCACCTGATCGAAGAAACACAAACCGATGGCCGCAAACGCAGCTATCGGCTGACTGAGAGAGGCAGAGCAGTATTTAAGGACGAGCTGGCACGCCTAAAAGCCTGTGTCCTTGATGGAGAGGAGGAATTTTTATGAGCAAGACTGTGATCCGTATAACACCAGTTGGCGGTTTTGATATTCCAGGGTTAGAAAACTGGTTCGCTGTTATGGCTGGGAAAGGACTGCGCTTTTCCATGACCACTGGTCCCCTCACCATTTTTGAAAAGACAGCGCAACAAACGGTACAAATCCATTTAGAGCCGATTCGCGGAGCAGTAAATGATGATCCAGAGCTAAATGCGCTTTACGAAGATGCAGGCTGGCACTACTGGGGGATCTTCCGCGGAAGTTTCTATGTCTTTGCCTCTGACGACTTGACGGCGCAGGCACATACAGACTCGGAAACACAGGATTATGCGTTAAAGCGCTTTTTCAAAGAGAAAGTGATTGGAGGTGTACTGCTTGCCTTCGGAAATGTGCTTTTGCTCAGCCTTTATCAAAACGGCTCCCCATGGGAAATTGATTGGACATGGCTCAGATATTATCCCGTTGAGACCTTTTCCAACCGACCTGTGCTCCCGTTCCTACTGACAGCGTTTGGGTTGTTGCTGATTGACTTATCGTACTTGTTGGGGCTTTTCCATTTACTGTGCTACCGAAAGGCGATTAAAAGCGGGACAGTTCCAAAGAGACACGAAAGAGTCGGCTGGTTGTTGGCGATAGGATTCGCGTTTTTGCTTCCGGTCTTTATCAATACCATACAGTTGTTTGCGGGAACAGATTACCGCCCCTATGATCTAGCAGGTTCCGGCTTCATCACTCTGACGGACATTGAGGGAGAAGATCTGCCGCTCTCCCGGGATGTGTTTTACAGCATGGACTATATCTCTCATGGTGGAACGCTACTCGACCCGGAATCTTGGTATTTTCATCAGTATGGTGCATTCAACGAGGATGACAGCCCAAATGACGTACCTCATCTGGAGGTCATCATCACTCGTTACCCATTGGATATACTCGCCGAAATGCGGGCAGAGGAATGGAGCAGGCAGAAATTTAACAACTCCGGTGACTATCAGCAGTTTGATGTTCTCGATGAATGCTTGTACGCCAAACGCGAAGGGCGAACTCATGTCAATGAGATAACCGGGGAACCGCGTGTTTTTCTGCCCGGCGGCATCCTCGTGCTGCGTCGCGGAGATACCGTCCTGTTTGCCGATTACTATGGAGAACAGGATCTCTCTGAACATATTGAACATTTTGCGCAAATGTTAATGGACCTGTAATCCCAGCTTATCGGGCTGATAAAAAATCAAACTAATATCTCAGCGGTGGGACAGCCAGCCTGCGGCTGTCCCACCTTGATAACAGACAAAGCACAGCCTGCGGCCCCCGTCAACGGCTGCTTTTGCCGTCCATTTCGACCATTGACAGGGTAGAGACCTGACACAAAAAAGTCTTGACAAATCAAGGGTGGGATGCTATAGTGAACATCGTTCAGAATGGGGCGTGAAAACGTGAACACGGTCATCACTTCCAAAGAGGCCATCTTGGAGACCAGCCGTAAGCTGATCCAGGAGAACGGCTGGGCGGCCGTCAACATCCGCAGCGTGGCGCAGGCCTGCAATATCTCCGTCGGCTCCGTCTATAATTATTTTGACAGCAAATCTGACCTGATCGCCGCAACGGTGGAACGCGTCTGGTGCGATATCTTCCACATCCCTGATGGCCAGACCTCCTTCAAACGGTTTCCAGACTGCATTGAATGGGCCTATGAACGTATGCGGCGTGGGAATGAAATATATCCCGGTTTCTTCTCCATGCACTCCATGAGCTTTGTCGGTGAAGATAAGTCCAGTGGGCAGGAGCTGATGGCAAAATCGTGGAAACACATTCAGGAGGGCTTCCACATGGTCCTGATGCGGGATAAAAATGTAGATCCGGCGGTTTTTGACGACGTCTTTACTCCTCAAAAATTTGTTGAGATCATCTTCTCTCTGATCATCTCCTCTTTGCTGCGGCACGACTATGACTGTGCCGGCATTGTCAGGATGGTGGAACGGATCCTTTACCGTTAAAGAATTCCCGTTCATGCGGGAATTCTTTATCCAGCAAAATGAACAAAGTTCATATCAAGTAGGAAAGCGAGGCCTCTTCATGCAAGCTATTGTTGAAACACTGTTTGATGCAGTCTATCTGACTTCCGTGATCGCCATTGGCGTCACCATGATCGTAAAGAGCAGGGGAAACAAAGAGTACTGGCTGTTCGGCATCATGGCCGTCGTCCTTGGCGCCGGCGACGCCTTCCATCTGGTCCCCCGGGCTCTGGCTCTCTGCACCACTGGTCTGGAAAACTTTATCGTCCCCCTGGGCATAGGCAAATTCATCACCTCCATTACCATGACGATCTTTTACATCATCCTCTACTATGTGTGGCGGGTCCGGTACAAGGTCAATGGTCAAAACGGCATTACCGCCGCCGTGTATCTGCTGTCTGCCCTGCGGATCGCCCTCTGCTTCTTCCCTCAGAATGCATGGCTGAGCGCCAATGCGCCGCTTTCCTGGGGCATTTACCGGAACATTCCCTTTGCGCTTTTGGGCCTGCTGATCATCGTCTTGTTCTACAGGAGCGCCCGGCAAGCAAAGGACCGCGCGTTCCGTAATATGTGGCTGACCATTGTGCTCAGTTTCGGTTTCTACATTCCCGTGGTCCTCTGGGCAGACGTCGTCCCTATGATTGGTATGCTGATGATCCCCAAGACCTGCGCCTATGTCTGGACGGTCCTGATCGGCTTCAAGGCCATGAAGGCCAGCACAGAGATCTGATAAAAGATACCGCTGGCTGTCTTGCTGATAGCCGGCGGTATCTTTTTCACTTTTGGACTGCCGAAGTTAGAATATCCAGAACTGGCCTTCATTCTGTACACTTGCCTATCCAAATTGGTGCTCCTTTATTATAGCTCGTAACACAAAGCAAAGAGCCACCCCTTCTTCAAAAACACCTATACAATGTAGGTTTCAATAATTTCCCCTATGAAATAAAGCCCAGAATGACCGGCCTCCAAAATGAACCGACAGACATGTTTAAACTTCTGAAACAAAATCGTTTTCTTATCTTTGTCCCCGTTTACTAAAGCGTATTTTTCCCACCTATCCAATATAAAATTTTGTACACCCCGCAAGCGCATTTGTTAACTTTTGGTGACTTCCATTTCAAATAGGAGATTTCAATGATATAATAAAAGTCAAGAACTGCTGTTGCATAAGGTTTGCGGAAATTTTTGTAATTTCCAAAAGAGAGGGCTTATTATGAAAGAGAATTCCAAAAAAGCAGGGATACACCTTTTGGAAAAGGGCAAGCGGGGGATTTTCCGGGTGATCTTCAGCCGCTCTGGATTGATCCTCGTCCTGCTGGCCATGCAGGTGCTGTTCCTGTTCAGCATCTTTCACTGGTTCGAGGCCTTCCTGCCCCACATTTACGGCGGCGTTGTAATCTTCACGTTTTTTATGGTACTGTATCTGCTCAACAGCGCTATGGACCCCACCGCCAAGATCACGTGGCTGGTGGTGGTCATGCTCCTGCCGGTGTTCGGCGCCCTGCTGTTTCTTTACACCCAGAAAAACATTGGCCACCGGGCTCTGAAAAAGCGCTATGCGGAATTGAATACGGAAACTGCGGAAACCCTTGTCCAGTCCCCGGAGACAGCTCAGGCCCTGGGGCAGTCCGACCCCGGAGCCGCGGCGCTTGCCCGCTATGTTCAGCGCAGTGGATGCTATCCGGTCTATGACCATACTGCCGTCACCTATTTCCCACTAGGCGAGGACAAGTTCCGGGAGATGCTGATCCAGCTGGAGCAGGCAAAGCGGTTCATCTTCCTGGAGTACTTCATCGTGGATGAGGGGGAAATGTGGGGCAAGATCCTGGAGATCCTGGCGCGGAAGGCCAAAGAGGGCGTGGAGGTCCGTATGCTCTACGACGGCACCTGTGAGCTGTCTACCCTGCCCCATGACTACCCCAGGCGGCTTCGATCTCTTGGCATTCAAAGCAAAATGTTTGCCCCCATCAAGCCCTTTGTCTCCACCCATTATAACTACCGCGATCACCGGAAGATCCTGGTGATCGACGGGGAGACCGCCTTCAACGGCGGCATCAATCTGGCGGATGAATACATCAACGCCTATGAAAAGTACGGTCACTGGAAGGACACCGCCGTGATGGTAAAGGGCGAAGCAGCCCGCAGCTTCACCAGGATGTTCCTGCACATGTGGTACTTGGATGAAAAGGCACCGGATTTTGACACATTTCTGAATGTACCGGCAAAGCAGCAGGCTGCAAACGGTTTTGTCATGCCTTACGGAGACTGCCCCTTGGACAAGGACAAGGTGGGCGAGCAGGTCTACATGGATATGCTGAACCGGGCCCAGAAGTATGTCCATATCATGACGCCATATCTGATTTTGGACGGTGAGCTGGAAAATGCGCTCAAGTATGCCGCCGAGCGCGGTGTTGATGTGCGGATCATCCTGCCTGGTGTTCCAGATAAGTACATCCCCTTTGCCCTTGCGCTGACCCATTACAGATCCCTGCTGGAATCCGGGGTGAAGATCTACGAATACACCCCCGGCTTCGTACATGCCAAGGTCTTTGTTTGTGACGACCGGGAGGCTGTTGTCGGCACCATTAATCTGGACTACCGCAGCCTCTATCATCACTTTGAATGCGCGACCTATCTGTGGGGAACGGACTGTATCCCCCAGATCCAAGACGATTTTGAAAAGACACAGGGTAAATGCAGGGAAGTCACGCTGGATCTGCTCCCAGCAGAGCCACTCAAGCGCCGGCTGCTGGGCTTTATTGCAAAAGCCGCTGCGCCGCTGCTGTGACCGGCCCAGGGAACAGATGTTCAAGCCCCGGTGGATACCTATGAAAGGTGACCCGCGCCGCCCCCTATCCCGCCCCCTTCATCATGCTTGAAGTTTAATATGTAAAACAACGACTTCGCTGTTCGTCCCCAAACGGACTGGCAGCTGAAAATAACCGGTCCCAGATGAAACAACGCTATGGGTCTCTCCAGTCTCTGAAAGTGCCCATAGAATCCGCGTCTGCCGTATGCCCACTTGGTAAACAGTGTGGCGGGGAAAAACTGTCCTTTATGGGTATGCCCACAAAGGATCAAAGCGGCCCCCGCTTTGACGGCATCTTCGATGCCTAAAGGGTTGTGGTCAATTACGATCTTCGGCTTCTCCGTATCCACACCGGCGAACAGTTCAGAAATGCCCTTGCGGGCAGGATTTCCCAAGATATCATCCCGACCGACGATCAAGAAGTCCTCTGTTTCTGCACATTCATCAATCAGCAGATGTATTCCAGCCTCCTCGAAATATTCCTTGACCTCTTTATGGCTCGAATCCGGATCATGATTCCCCAGCACAGCGTAGACGTTTCCCTCTGGCTGGAGCCTCTGTAGTTCTGCTTTGACACCATCCATATCACAATGCCCGAAGGCATCTTGATCAAAGGTGTCACCGGCCATGATGACAAGGTCTGGCTGCAACCGATTGACTGCATCAACTATTTTGTGGAGTTGTTTCCGATCCACATAGCTCCCGGTATGGATATCGCTGAGCAGTACTGCCTTTACCTCAGATCTTTGGTGCTTGCTGCTGGCAGCAATGGGTATCGAATACTTTTTCACAAAGATCTTTCTGGCATGGACAAATCCATAGGCAGACACAACAGCAGCCAACAGCAGTGGAATGAGGTATAGCCGCCCATCGTAGGCTCCGCAAAGGGATCTTATCAGGTCGAACAAGAAAAAACAGATCACTGTGCTTGGAAAAAAAGAAAATATGATTCCACATAGGTTGAATAACTTCTGTGTTTTCTTGTTCTCTCTGTGGATATTCACATAGATGAGCATATAGGTGCAAAACACTGTCAGTATCAAAAAAATTGCCAGTTGGAGGTCAAGGCCGGCAAATCCCTCAATCAGTATGCCCAATCGGCTGGACAGATAAATCGTCAGCCCAAAACCTAATATACAAAAGAGGACAGAGAACACACGCCCTCTAATAAATTTGCTGAACCACACTTGCATTGTGAAACCTCCTCTGTCGCCCGATATTTAGATGCCAAGATATCTGCTTTTGGTTTTGTTTTATACATATAAGAGGAGTGCAAGGAGTTACTCTCCATGCACTCCTCTTGTTTTTAAGTGAGGGGCTCTTTGAGTTTCGGATTCGCATCCAGATTTTCAGCCATCTTCTCTGCAATTTGGCAGACCTGCGCAAAATCCTCTTTTGAAATGCCTTCCGCAATACAAGTAATGAATTTGGTTTGAGCCTGTGTGAGCTTGTCCAAAATCGGGGCCGCTCTCGGCAGCAGACGCAGATGGATATATCGGCTATCCTCTTGGTCACGATATCCTTCAACCAAACCAGACTTACGAAGTGACTCTAAGCTCCTGCTTACCATGCCGGGAGAGAGGCAGGAGTACTCAATGATATCCCGTGCAGTATCTTTAGGCGCACTGTTGTAGAGAGACAATATACAAGCCATCTCACTCATTTTGATCCCGTCTGGTTCTACCGCCTGATAGCAGTATTGATAATACGCCTTCTGTATTTTATGGAATGTTCCTACGACGTTCTTCATCGAATATCAACTCACTTATGATGTTTCACCAGCCCAAACGCCTTGACGATCTCCAGTACGACCACGGGAACGACCGCCAGCCCAAAGCCCAGCATATACAGCTTCATAGGAAGACGGATGAGGCCAAACACGGAGGCGATCGGAGGAACAAAAAGCACCAAGCACATCAAAGCAGTGGAAACAAGGCTGGCTAGATTCAGATATTTGTTAGTAAATAGTCCGGTCTTAAACAGCGATTTATGGGAGCGCATATTGTACGCATGCAGGATCTGCGCAAAGGCCAGCACAAGGAAAGCCATGGTTCGGCCACCTTCAATGGCACCGGTGACCTGACTGCCAACACGGAATCCGATCAGTGACAGGATCGCAAACATGACACCCTGCAAAACAACTTGAATTCCAAGCCCGTTGGCGAAAATCCCTTCCTTTTTGGGCTTTGGCTGACGGTCCATCACATTGGGGTCGATGGCCTCCATTCCCAGGGCAATAGCAGGCAGAGAGTCAGTGACTAGATTGATCCACAGCAGCTGCATGGACAGGAAGGGGGCCTGATTCCAAAGCAGCATGGCAATAAAAGTGACCAGCACCTCGCCAATATTGGTACCCAGAAGGAACGCGACCGCCTTTTTAATATTGTCATAAATACCTCGACCCTCTCGAACAGCAGAAACGATAGTGGCAAAGTTATCGTCCATCAGCGTCATATCAGAGGCGCCCTTGGCAACATCAGTACCAGTGATCCCCATCGCGCAGCCAATATCTGCTGCCTTCAAAGCGGGGGCATCATTGACACCGTCACCCGTCATGGCTACGATCGCGTCTCTGCGTTGCCAGCCCTTGACGATCCTTATTTTATCCTCTGGAGACACACGGGCATAAACTGCGATATCTTCAATCTGCTGATCCAGCTCTTCCTCGCTCAGCTTGGCCAGCTCACTTCCAGTCACAGCCCGGTCACCAGGCTCCATGATGCCGAGCTGCTGGGCAATAGCGGACGCAGTGAGCACATGATCTCCAGTGATCATTATCGGCTTGATACCTGCCTGACGGCAAACAGCCACCGCCTGCTTGGCCTCTTCACGAGGCGGATCGATCATGCCGACCAGTCCGATCAGTGTCAGATCGTGCTCCAAAGTTTCCGAAGTGACTTCTTCCGGCACCTCATCAATGACCTTACAGGCCACCGCCAACACACGTAGAGCCTGCCGACTCATCTCCTCTACCACGTTGGCGGCCTTCTCCGTCAAGCCGTCAGTGCAGCGTGAGGCTAGGGTGTCGAAACCGCCCTTGGTAATGACAACTAATTTGCCACTAATCCGACAGACCACACTCATGAGCTTACGGTCGGAATCGAAGGGGACCTCAGCTACACGGGGGCACGCCTTGTTCAAGTCGTCTTTACAAAAGCCATTTTTCAGAGCGGCAGCAACGATACAGGTTTCCGTTGGGTCGCCGATATCCACTTCTTTCCCATCTTGAATGGTGACTATGCCGTCACAACACAGGGTCCCAAGTTTGAGCAGAGTCTGGATCTCAGGCGTGTTGGCGGAAGAGATATCTTCTCTGAGATCACCTTGGACACAGTAGCCCTGAATGAGGGTCATACGGTTTTGGGTCAGAGTACCTGTTTTATCTGAGCAGATCACCGAAGCACCGCCCAGTGTCTCTACAGCGGGGAGTTTTCGAATGATGGCATTGCGCTTGGCCAGCCGGGTAACACCGATGGACAGCACGATGGTAACGATAGCGGGAAGGCCCTCTGGGATGGCAGAAACCGCCAGAGAGATCGATACCATGAAGATCTCCATCAGCTCCATGCCACTGGCCAGACCGATCGCAAAAATCACTGCGCAGATGATGATCGCCAGAACACCCAGCATCCGCCCAAGCTGGGCCAGCTTTTTCTGCAGAGGTGTCTGAGTCTGTTTCTCGTTGTTCAGGATCCCGGCAATATGGCCCATCTCGGTGTTCATGCCAGTAGCTGTCACAACTGCTTCACCATGGCCGTAGGTCACGCTGCATCCGGAGTAGACCATGTTCAGCCGGTCTCCCAGAGGCGCACTGGAGGCCACCACAGCCTGAGCGTCCTTCTCAACCGGAACGGATTCACCAGTAAGAGCAGACTCCTCCACCTTCAGATTGAAAGCCGAGATCAGGCGCCCATCTGCGGGAATGTAATCGCCCGCTTCGATCAAAACGATATCCCCGGGCACCAGTTTGCTGGCATCAATGATGGATTCCTGTCCATCACGACGCACTCGCGCATGGGGAGCAGACATATTTTGAAGTGCTTCCAGTGATCTTTCTGCCTTGCTCTCCTGAACCGTACCCATGATGGCATTCAAAATGACAATGAGCAGGATCAGAGCCGGCTCAAAAAACTCCGTTGGATCGCTGCCCTGCAATGCTACATAGAAGGAGATAGCCGCTGCAGCCAGCAGGATGAGAATCATGGCATCTTTGAACTGGCTGAAGAATCGTTCAACAACGGTTTGCTTTCTCTTTGCCTTCAAGCGGTTCTCCCCTACTTGGGTCAATATCTCCTCAGCATGGGTGGAGGTCAACCCCGATCGTGGTTCCGTTTTCAATTCACTGCATACATCTTGCGAGGATCGATCATACGCTTCCATAGTGAAATAGTCTCCTCATTTTTATTGCAGACAGTTTATTATTAAACTATCTGTGTAGTAGCATATTGCGAAAACAATGTTCTGTCAATTGGTGTCCAAGCATTTTTACAATCAATTCACAAATATGTTACAGTTCATATATAAATGAAGTAATTTTCCTGGTTCGAGCAAAGAGACGGCCCTTCTTTTGAGTCTGTTTCAAGATATTAATCTAGATGCAGTTTTGACTTTATCCTTACCGGCAGGGAGTCACCAAATTTTCATCGCTTCAAATCAAACAAACCGCAGAGAACTCGAAGCTGTGATGATGACCGGCGGCATTGGCCTACAGGCAAGCGGTCTGGCATCAGAGCGTTTCATCGCAGTCTTTTTATTCCGGACTAGGGGCGTCCCTGCTTCTTGCTGGGTTATTGTTCGGCCAGAACTTTGTAAGGGCACCGTTTTTTCTGCTGCAGTTCAAAATAAAACTGAAAATTCAAATCAGGAGGAATACAAATGAAACGCTATTTGAATGAGGCTCTGCTATATGCCGTCCTCTCACTGGTCGGCGGGGTATTTTATCGGGAATTTACCAAGATCCATGGATTTGTTAAGAAAACCACTCTGGAGGTGGTACATACGCATTATTTCATACTCGGTATGATCGTTCTCTTGCTGCTCCTTCTTCTGGAAAAGAATTTTTCTTTCACCAGTCCGAAGACAGATCGGATCCTGGTGGTTTATCATGCAGGTCTGAATTTGACCGCTGTGATGCTCATGGTGCGTGGAGTGACTCAGGTACTAGGAACCGCTCTTTCTTCCGGCATGGACGCTGCTATCTCCGGTATGGCTGGCATCGGACACATCCTTCTGGGAGTAAGCTTGGTTCTCTTGTTACTTCAGATCCGGCGCAGCATATCTAACGCAAATGCATAATTGCTGTACAATCTTTGATTTGAAAGGACTATCCGTATCCACCGAACCGGTCCAGTAAACCTAGATCGTAACAAAATATCCCTCTGATGCAGGGTGCTTTCCTGTATCAGAGGGACTCTGTTATAAGGAAAGAAAAATATCGAAGTCTATCATCAAAGAAAATCGCGGCAGCTAAAGCATCATCTGCATCAATGCAAAAATTTACTGATCAGAAAACTGAATGCCACCGGCCAATGCGGCATAGATATTCCCTTCCCCTACATCCGTAACTGTGGATGCAGGGTCCTTTTCATGTTTCTTCTTTCAAAACGCAAGCTATCTTTACGTCGGTTCATCTACCAGTCTCACACAAAAGTTTACATGCACAATATTGACCACAAGGTCTATTTATGCTATAATTCAAAAATAGACCTTGTGGTCAATTATTTCGGAGGCAAACCTATGAAACGGGAAGAAAAAAATCAACAGACCCAGCGTAGGATTATGGACAGCGCACTGGCGGAATTTGCGGAAAAGGGTCACGGCGGCAGTTCGGTAAACACCATCTGTGCCGCCCAAGGAATTTCCAAAGGGATCATCTACCACTATTTTGAGAACAAGGACGAATTATATCTGGCCTGTGTGGAGGAGTGCTTTCAGCGCCTCACCGCCCATCTCAGCGCTGCTCTGCCGGAGGAGGACGACGGCTCTGTGGAGGACCAGCTGGGGCGGTATTTTACTGCCCGCATGACCTTTTTTCAGGAGAATCCGGTCTATCAACCCATCTTCTGCGAAGCAGTCATCTCTCCTCCCGCCCGGCTGTTCGAACAGATCCAAGCACGTCGGAAGGCGTTTGACGCCTTGACCATATCCACTTTGAAGCACCTACTGCGCCAGCTTCCGCTGCGTACGGACATTACCATGGAGGAAGTGGTGGACCTATTCCGGCAGTTTCAGGACTTTATCAATGCGCAGGCGCAAGCATCTTCCATGCCTGCCAGGAAGTGCTTTGCTCTTCGGGATGCCCAGTGCCGCCGGCTGTTGACTGTCCTGCTCTACGGCGTCACCGAAAGGGGGGATAGATATGGCTACTAAACAAAATTCAACTTCTATTTTGGGAGATATAAATCCCCCGAAAGCCATCATCAAGCTCGCCCTTCCCGCTACACTGGCCTTGCTGGCGAAGGCAGTCTACAACATCGTGGACACTGCCTACATCGGGATGCTGGATTCTGATATTGCTTTGACAGCGGTGGGCGTCACCGTGCCGCTGCTTCTCATTATGGTGTCCATCGAAAACATCTTCGCCGCCGGAGCCGCTGTACTGGCGGGGCGGCATCTGGGGGCTAAGGACGAGGAGGGTGCCAGCCGCACTGTCACCACCATCATCGGCCTGTCCATCGTCATCGGCGTGGTGCTGTGCGTGGGCGGCATTGCATTTATCGAGCCGCTGATGCGGGTGTTCGGCGCCTCTGACGCCTCCCTCCCTCTGGCCAAGGACTACGCCTTCTGGATGTTTGTGGCGGCCCTGGCCAATCTGCCTGCCCAGAGCATGAACTGCGCGGCACGGGCAGAGTCCTCCGTGAAGATCTCTTCCATCGCCGTCATCACCGGGGCCCTTTTGAATGTGGTGCTGGACCCTGTATTCATGTTTGACTGGGGCCTGGGCATGGGGGTGGAGGGGGCCTCCCTGGCCACCACCATCTCTCAGTTCGTCACCTTCTTTATCCTGGCCTGGTTCTATCTCAGTGGGCGCTCCGTCATCAAGCTGCGCCTGCGCTCCTTCCACCCCAGTTGGAAACTCATCAAGACCGTCACCGTCATCGGCATCCCCACAGCTGTCATCCAAATCTGCCTGTCGGTGGCCTCCTCCCTCACCAACATCGCCGCAGTCCCTCTGCCGGACGCGGACAACATCATTGCCGCCTACGGTGTGGTCCAACGGCTGGTCCTCATCGGCTGCTATGTGGTCATGGGCTTCATGCAAGGCTATCAGCCAGTGGCCTCCTTTGCTTTTGGCGCCAGAGACGAGGATCGGTTTCATCAGTCGGTTCGTTTCGCCCTAAAAGCCTCTTTGCTGCTAACCGTGCTGGTGGCGGTGGTCTATATCCTGCTGTCCCGGCCGCTGATTCTGCTGTTCAATCAAAACCCGGTCATCGTGGACTACGGCAGATGGCTGCTGGTCTCCCAAGTGGCGCTCTATCCCGCTTTTGGACTGTGCTACATGATGACCATTACTTATCAGACCATCGGAGCCTCCGGATATGGCCTGTTCCTGTCTACGATTCGTCAGGGACTATTCTATGTGCCCTTTATTTTGACCCTGCCAAAATTGTTTGGGGTCACAGGGATCTACTTTTCCCAACCAGCAGCCGACATTTTGACTATCTTAGTCTGTATGCTTTCGATCGGATCTATGAAACGGATCTCATCGGCAAGTATGCGCGGCACGCCGAAAGGAGCGGACGAGCTGTGAGCCCCTCTATCATCACAATCAGCCGTCAATTTGGGAGCGGTGTCCGACAAATCGGTGCGGAATCAGTGGATAGGCTCAACATTCCTTTTTCGGCATCCCCCCGGATCTCTTTGAACGGGCGGAGAACCGGAAGGATTGGCTTCTCTCCACTCTGTATCAAACAAGCGCCGGGAGCTGGGTTATGCCATTGGATGACCAAATCTATCCGGCTCAGGTCTGGACGATCCAAGAGCTGGAGGGCTCGTACACCATCGTGGGCCGGGGCGCGAACCGTGTTTTGGAGGGATACGAAGATCTGCTGAATCTCTTCATTTGCACAGCCCCGAACATCCGACTGAAGCGGGTGGAGGAGGGCTACGGTGTCCCTGCGGCACAGGCGGAAAAGCTGCTGGATTCCGCAGATAAAAACTGCGCCCCTTACCTGAAGCATGATACCGGTCAGGCATTTGGAGTCGCAGAAAATTATTACCTCTGCATCGACAGCGGAAAACCGGGAATTGAAAACGCAGTGAAAATTATAGAAGCGTCCTATCACACACTGAGCTGAGAACTTTGGACGCGGAAGGGATCAGACCGCAGATCAGTGGCCGCTTCGCCCGAGTACCGCTGTTCCCCAACGCCATCTTCAGCCAGGAAGGAGACATCCAACTGAGTACTCACGAGCCAGTGCTGGAACCATTTGGCCCGTTTCTGCCGATGCAGCCCGGACAGCTTGGTACTATGACACTGTGATCTAGACAGCAGAAAATAGTCTAATGACCGGTGTTTCCTCTGACTTGCTTGCTCCGGACGCGGTCTTCACCTGGGCTCAGGCAGTTCAAAGCACTTACGCTTTGGAGGGCTGTCCTACTTTATCCTCTTCTGTTAAATTTGCGGATGCAGCTCCAGCAGATTGGTTTGCCTCCGCAGTAAACTGTGCGGCGGCAAATGGCGTGGTCTCTGAGTGGATAATGCCCATTTGGCTCCCTACAGCCCGCTCATTTGTGCGCAGCTGGCCTTGCGCTGCCCCCATAACAAGGGGTATGATACTCGTCCAGCACGGATCTATCCAGTTGCACCACGCCCTCCCCTCTTCGCAATGGACCGATGCCAAAGCTCTGATCAATGGCACCAGCATCACTTTCTTGACGCCTGCCAGTTCCACCACCAGCGTCCAGATGCCCGTGATCCTGATGCGCTTTTGTGAAGGTATAGCTGGATAACTTGGGCATTTCTCTCTGTTCCTCCAAACGCTATACTTAGCCCCTTTTGTGCTAAGTGATCCACATAAGCCGAAGCGGCGCAGCAAAAGCTGCACCGCTTCAATTTTCAACAAGCATTTTTCAAGAAATGCTCTTACTTCCTGGGGCATCCAGCTGGTCTTCTGTCACGCCTGCCAGCAGCTCAAGATTTTTTCAACGGTCCGAACCAGATAGCGTTTTTTCATCAACCAAATTGCCCGCTCATGAGCCCCATCCACAGATGTGGCTACCGCATCCTCCGCGACGCAGGTATAGTAGTTATGGAACGCAGCCCCCATGACGGTGGCCAAAACGCAGCCCTCTGTGGTACAGCCGCAACACACTACGCTCTTTATATGATTGGCCCGCAAAATCAAATCGAGACTTGTATTCAAAAATGCATCTGGCCGATATTTTGTGATAATTGGTTCATAGCAGCTGCCATTTTCTCCGTCACAATAGGGCGCCAGTTCCTCAATATGCTGCCATCCCCATGTATTTACCGTTGCATAGGTGGGCGCTTTCCCATCTCTCGTCTTAAATGCTATCCAGCCTCCGTTATCACTCTGCTCCCCCGGCAGCGTACTTTGCTGAATGTGAACGACGAATACATTGGCCTGTCTGGCGGCTTCCAGAAGCTTCCTGCAAGCTGGAACAATTTCAATGATGCTGTCTGCAGCCCGCCCCGCCTGTGCAAATTTTCCTTTTGGGGAACAAAAATCATTTTGCATGTCTATCATCAGCAGCGCAGTATGTTTTGGGTCAACAATTTTTGTGAAATCAGCATCTTCCGCATCATTATATCTGTAACATTTTTCAGGCTCCTTCATATACATGACAAGCACTCCTCCCTGCTTAAAATTCGATCTCATACAGGGGAACATGCTGTTGAGATCCGTAGATATCATTATCTCCAAAAGCGCCCGAAGACACAGGCCGCTGATAGGTAAATTTGAAGGCCATGGCCGGTTCGTAGCACAGGCACTCATCGACCTCTGAGTCTGGGATACGGCACAGTTTACAAAGATACTCTCTATTCCATATTCCGGAATCTTTCATTGCCTCAAATTGATTCCGATCATTGAAAATGACATCCAATGTAAATCGGAAAGGGCCCGCATCCTTGCTGCGGACAATTGCATCGGCATTGAATAGCTTCATGATATCTCCTCACCTATTTCTGAATCCAAGTGATCGGAAATGGTTTTACCAGATCCTCTACCACCATCAAATGGTAGAGGGCGAACTCGTAACATGGCGGAGCGGGAAATTCGGCCGGTGTGTACAAAAATGCCAGGTTTCCGCTGTTTGCTCGGCGGCCCACAAATCCCATATGCAGAATGGCTGATCGGGCAAGTGCGCAGACAGTGTCGGCAGTTTCCTGTTCCTGAGAGAGCACCTCAATCACCAATCCGATCTCCTTCGGCGTCCAAGTCTCTGGGTCGCGTTCCTTCATAATCTCCCCTGCCCCATAATGCCGGAACAGAATCTTGTACGCTTTTTCCGCCTCAAATTGCGGCAGGTCCCGTTTTATTTTGGCCCGTACCTTTTCCTCCACCTCAGAAAGATGCTCGATCACAAAAGGGTCCCGAATCCCCGCAAGGCAGATTGTTCGATATCCAGTCCGCCGCACACCTTCCAGCTTCAGCGTGAGCCGAGCGGGTTCCACAAATTTTGTCCCTCTTATCCGAACACTTCGCCCTCCATTTTCACCTATAAAGCTGCTTTGGCTCATATCCAGGCCTCCCCCTGGAAACTCGGTGGTAATGGGCGTGCTTCTTTCATAAAGTGTATGGGCTGCTACCGTATCGGGCTTGCAAATCTTTTCGGGATCAGCAGGCGTCACGATAAACGAATCTCCATCGATGACCCCCAGCATACCATCTGATTCCCGAGGCAGTGCCACCGCTGTGCCGCACTCGATGATCTTCCCCATATGGTAGCTCAGGCCGGGGTCCTCGCCCTTCCAAATGGGATAGGCCGCAATTACAGCTGCGTCATAGGCTCGTCCGCCTACAATAATGTCCGCTCCCCCTTCCAGCGCTTTCATATAAGGTTGTATCCCCATCTGGGCTACGATATGAATGCAGTCGTCAATATCTTGTTCCGAAAGTCGATCTCTTGTTTCGAAATTTTCTATTTTCCCGTTGCGAAACGCCTGAATGACTTCCTGCTTGTCCAGCTCTGCGTCGATCCGCGCTACCTTAGGGTGGATATCCAGCTCCTCTACGATTTCATCCAGTATCCGCATGGCCCAATCCAGATGAGGTGTGGCTCCCGAACCGCACGCCGTCCCAATCAAAATCGGAACATGTGCCGTTTGTCCTGCCTCGACGATCAGTTTCAGATCCCGTTTGACCATCGTCCGCGATGTAAAGCTTTTCCCCGTCCCCAGATAATAAGGCCCCGGGTCTACCGACCCCGCATCCAGCGCAATGACATCGAATCCATGTTCCAGCGCCGCTTTTAAAGAACGCATCGGAAATCCATACCCTAACATCCCCAGCGGAGCATATACCGTGATCAAAGTGATACTCCTTTCTCCTCTTATGTGAATAGAGTCGTAGCTACTGCCGTGAGCCCAGGACAGAAAATGACCAGCACCCATACCGCCATCAGCAGCAGAAGGAACGGGACAGCTCCCCGGATCACGGACGCAACAGATTCCTTCTGCATTCCTGCCACCTGAAACAGATTGATCCCTACGGGAGGCGTCAACTGTCCGACCTGGATTCCTATGGTCATAACAATTCCGAACTGGATCAAATCATACCCGAGCCCGCCCACAACCGGAACCATCAGCGGAGCTGCAATCAGCATAATGGAGACGCCATCCATAAAGCAGCCAAGAAAAATCAAGATTAGGGCGCATATGACTACCATTTGGATCGCCGAGAAGTTGGAGGCCGCTACAATCTCCAGTATCTGATGCGGCACTCTTGTGGCAGTCAAAAACATGGAGAACATCGAACACGCAGTAACGATCCACAAAATTGTAGCGGTCGATTTCGTAGCCTCCTTGATCGTCTCAATGAACTGTCCCCATGTATATTCCCGGTAAATCAGCGTGGATACCAAAACCGCATAGACACAAGCAAACGCAGATGCCTCTGTAGCCGTCATAATTCCGGAATAAATGGAACCTAAAATGGCAACCGGTAGAAGGATCGCCGGCAAAGCTTTCAGCGTCTTTTTCCAGCGGTCGGTATGCTCTGTTTCTCCGCCTCTCTGCTTATGAATAATACTAAAGATAACAATATAGATTGAGAACACACCTACCACGATCAGCCCGGGAAGCATGCCAGCAGCGAACAATTTTGATACCGATACTCCTGCTATCGTCGTATAGAGAATCATTGGGATGCTTGGGGGGATCAGGATTCCCAAAGATCCCGCACTGGCTACCAGCCCCATAGAAAACGACTTCTGATAATTGGAGTCTATCATTGCAGGGATCATCAGCCCGCCGACCGCTGCGATGGTTGCGGAAGCAGAGCCTGTGATCGCTGCAAACATGGCACAGGCAAGAACGGTCGCAATGGCCACGCCCCCCGGAACATGTCCAATCCAAGCATTCAGAGCATTCAGCAGATGTCTCGAAATCCCGCCTTTCGCCATAATCGCCCCCGCAAAAATATACCCTGGTATGGTGATCATAGAGGTACTGGCTACCGCAGTATATAGAAGTGAACCAACTGTTGTAAGATTGTAGCCGATCATCATAAATCCGATCAGACTGGACAAACCCATGGCAACAGCAATGGGAACATGCATCATCATGAGTACTACAAATATCGCCAGAAGAATCCATACATTTTCCATCTTTTATTCCCCCGAACTTTCGCCTCTCTGTTCCACAACATCGTCAGTTGCTTTGTTTCTGAACAGAGCAATCATCAATCCGATATACCGTACGATTAGGACCGCGCCGCTGAATGGAATAATCAGATAGGAAATCCAAACGGGGAATTCCAAAATCTGCGTCACACGGCCCATCTCATACTGCATCATCATGGCAAGATATCCGTATCGCATCATAAAGAAAGAGAAAACAGCCCCACAGAGATAACCAAAAAACTCTATCCCGCGTTTCCATGTTTCATTCCGAATCGCGGCATACAGGATATCCATCTTTATGTGCTCATCTTTCCGTAATGCGATGGAATATCCGATCAGGGTACTCCAAACGATAAAAATCGGGCCTATTTCATCCACAAATGTCAGGGGATGATGGAAGATATAGCGAGCCACAACGCCGACAAACATAATCCCTACACCACAGACAAGTCCAATCCCGGCAATGATATCCTCTATTTTTTCGTAGACAGCAAGAAATCTCTTCCACATAACTTCACGCCCTCCGTATTTTTTGGAGATATCTGCCGGGAGGCCCACATTCTCCCGGCAGATATCCAATCCATTTTATTGGTTTGCTTCCCTAAATTCGGCAATGGCATCAATCCATTTGCTGGAGACATACTCTTCCACGATCGGCTGCCACAATGCCTTCAGTTCTGCGATCTCCTCATCAGACGCTTCGTAAAAATCACAGCTGCTCTTAACCAGTTCAATGGCGGCAGCACAGGTCTCGTCTGTGTATTCCAGCTGCTTCTCCCTTGCCATTTCCAGTCCTTCCTCGATTACATTCTGCAACGCCTCAGGATAGGAGTCCCAGACAGCTTGATTGAACATAATGAGGTACGGAGCGTATTGGATCTTGTAAGCAGAAACGCTCTCGAGCACTTCCTGTAGCTGGATATTTACAGCGGAGTCAATAGAGGTCACTGCAATATCCACCAATTTTGTCTGCATAGCCGTGTAAAGCTCATTAAAGGAGACCGTAGTCACCGAGGCACCCAGCGCATCATAGAGCGCCTGTGTCATCGCTCCACCGCCTTCCCGCACCTTTTTCCCCTGGAATCCATCAATATTTCGGATGGAATCCCCATTGCTCATAAAGTACTGTTCCCCTCCGAACATCACATCGACTACTTTCAGTCCCAATGCATTGATTTTTTCATAGAGGGGCTGTGCATACTCAGAAGTATAGAACGATTCCATCTCATACACATCATTGAACAGATAAGGAGCCAAACAATACTGTGTGTCAGTATCCACACTGGTCAGTTTGCTCATATAGGTAGATACCATATCAATATTTCCGCCCACCACTGCATCGATCTCAGTGGCGTCATTATACAGTTGTCCAGCCGGGAAGATTTCTAAGGTAACCCAGCCGTTGGACTGCTGCTCCAGGTATTTTCCAAAGTCCTCCATCGCAAGATGAGTTGGAGACGACGTAGACTGCACATGAGAATAGCTGATGGTGATCTTTTCATCCAGCCCCAACGGATTGCTGTCATCTGTAACTGCCGATGTTCCGGTGGAGCTCACTCCAGAAGTCCCTGGCGACGTATTCCCACTACAGCCCGCCAACATAATCATCAGCATTGCAAGGGCAAGAATGAATGTGAATTGCTTTTTCATTTGTCTTTCCTCCTCATTTTATTGTTTGCTTTGCTTTTGTGGGCCTAGAGAGGTATTCCCGGTAAAAAACCGTTTTGCGTTTTCAGTTACGAGATTCCGAATATCCTGTTTTGTTGCTCCCCGTTTTTCAAGCTCAGGGATAATAGTGTCAAATAAGCGCACCGGGTCCCAATGTTCAAAGTTCCGATTTCCCGGAAGTTCTTTTAACAAAAACGCCACAGAGTCCGTGCCAATAAAAAGGTGATCTGAATATCCCATATGAATTAACGCAGTCAATGTAGCCATTCGGAAGTAATCATCGCCGTGCCACTCGTTTCCAAAGCGGTCAAATCCGACATATACGCCTTCATCCAATATAGATTTCTGGTACCGAAGATCCGGATTTGCACAGCAGTGGCCGATCAAGCACCGGTCAGCCGCAACTCCATACCGCTTGAAAGCACGAGCCTGTTCGGGCCCCATCATCCCCTTCTCTGTATGGGTAATAATTGGAAGCCCAGACTGAATACTCGCCATACAGGCCGCATGGATGCACCGATCCTCATAATCTGTAATCTGTCCGTATCCGGTCGCAACTTTAATGATCCCTGGCTTTATCCGCTCCGGGCCAATTCCATTTTCAATCTCATAGAGGTAGATATCTCGAATCTCTTCCGCCGTCGCGGTCCGGAATGCCGACAAATATCCGCGGGCCTCTAAATCAAACCCTGTCGAACACATGATTTGGACTCCACTCTTGACTGACATTTCCTGCATAAACACTGGATTTCTTCCCAGCTCGATTGGACAGGGATCCACCACCAAATTTACACCGTAGTCTCGCAGGCGCTTCAGCCTGTCCAGCGTCTTTTCCTCTGCCTTCGCATGGTCAAATTCTGCACAGCGCGGATCATAAAACCACCCTGCATAGCCCAATACGATATGCTCGTGCATCAGTACCTTTTCCAGCTTTTGAATGGAAAATTGTCCTGTTGTAGTCTGGATCGTTTTATACACCTCATATCCTCCTTATCCAACCTGACCGTGTTATCAGCACGCTGTCTGAACGGGACATCTGTCCTCAATATTGCGCTTTCTTTTCTATAATAAGATGTTTTCTTTCGGGCATATCGTTTAATCCGGCATATACTTTTTCTCGATTGCTACCCACTTCTCGCTGTTAAACATGCTCCACAATTCTCTGTGGGAAAGCATCTCATTTTCCATCCCTGCTGTTGTCCCGGTCTGTTGAAGCGTATTGAGAAGCTCCATGCATTTTTTTGCGACCACCCTAGTCTGGGCATTGGGATAGATCGTCATCTTGACCCCCGCCTCTTCCAGCTCCTGTCTGGATAGGAATGGGCTGCGCCCTCCCTCTACGTTGTTGAAGAGCACAGGGCCTTTAATCTCGGATGCAATCTTTTTGACCTCTTCATAGCTTTCTGGGCTCTCTACAAAAATTACATCTGCACCTGCGTCCAAATACAGTCTGCCCCGGCGAATCGCCTCATCCAGCCCTACGACTGTACGGGCATCTGTGCGGGCAACAATAACGAGACCGTTTTCCAGCCGGTTCTCATGGATGGTACGAATCCGCTTTACCATTTCTTCGTCCCGAACAAGTCTTCTCCCCAGCTCATGCCCGCATTTTTTGGGAACCTTTTGATCCTCAATCTGGACTGCCGCGATATCCAGCTGTTCAAATTCTTTGGTAAGTCGGTAGAGGTTAAGAGGTGCACCAAATCCAGTATCAATATCGACCAGCATAGGGATTTGGATCGCACTGCGTATGTTTTGTACCACTTGCCGAAGTTCTAGATAACTGATCGTATTGAGATCAGGAATACCAGAGAGCGTCAAGGAAATACCAGATCCGGTCAAATATGCGGCTGGAAATCCTGCTCTTTCCACAATCGTGGCTGTAATACAGTCATAGCAGCCCGGGATCTGAATGACCCCTGATGCCTTTATCATATTTCGAAATTGTTCTGAAGTACGCATATTCTTTCCTTCTATTCATTTATTGTTGATTCAATCTTTCGGAATGTACCTTTCTTCCATCGCGCGGACAGAGGGAGTATCTGTAAATACTTTGAACGCCTCAAATGACATGTGTTCCTCGAAGCCGGAACTGGTCCCGTGTTCCATCAGATAACTCAAGCCCTTCTGCAACGCATATGCAGCTATCAGCGAGGTAAACATGGGGCAGCTGACCCTTGCAGCGCCAAGCTGTCTCAGCTCTTCAAAAGTCAACATCGGTGTACGGCCTCCTTCCAGCATGTTGATGCTGACCGGCCCCTTGATCTGTTCAATAGCCCGCTTTACTTCTTCTGCACTAGCAGGGGATTCTACAAAAACCATGTCAGCGCCAGCTTCCAAATATGCATTTCCGCGGCGGATTGCTTCCTCAATTCCGCATACGTAAGCTGCATCAGTACGGGCATTGATCACAAAATCCGGGTCTCTTTTGGCATCTACTGCCGCTCTTATCTTGCCCACCATCTCTTCCAAAGAGATAAGCTGTTTCCCAGCCATATGGCCGCAGCGTTTAGGGAAACATTGATCTTCTAAGTTCATACCGGCTGCGCCGGTCTCCTCCAGCCGTTTTGTCGTCCACCAGACATTGACTGCATTCCCATAGCCGGTATCAGCATCCGTCATGACAGGAATATCTACTGCCCGCACAATATTGGATGTGATCCGGACGATTTCCTCCAAAGAGGTAAAGCTGGCATCTGTCATCCCCAACGAAGATGCCGAAACTCCAAACCCGGAAATCTGACATGCTTGAAATCCGCAGTATTCCACCATCCGCGCGCTTAATGCATCATATACTCCGGGACAGGGCAATGCTTTTCGCTGCAGCAATAGTTTTTTCAACTGCGTAGTTTTGTTCATATACTCGGCCCCCCTCCTTCTGATGGGGCCATCATAACACAGAAAAAAGCATCCGTCTTTTTACTTTCTTTACAATATGTCTATTTTTTTACATAAAAAATACTTGTAAACAGAAATATCTTCTGATACAATATAGCCAAGCTCTGGGGCATCTTAACAAAAAGAGGTGGATTTTATGAAACCAGAAGCGCAGTATTCAGGTTTTATAGAGCGATTTCAGTCATATTCTAAGGAGTATTCTACACTGAAGGACGCTACATATGCGGCCCTCAAAGATGCCATCCTACTTAACATGTTTCCCAGTGAGATCACAGAGACCGAGATCTCCGCACTCCTTCACATCAGCCGGACCCCTATACGGGAGGCTATGCTACAGCTAAGCAATGATGGCCTTTTGGAAATCAACCATGGACGAAAAGCAAAGATCCGTTCTCTGACAGAAAAAGATATTACCGATTTAGCCATCGTTTTGGACAGCATCCACCATCTCGCCCTAATGCTCTGCATTGATCATGCCAGCAAAGAGGACCTCAACGATATGGAGGAAACCATTGCTCTCATCAGTTTTTATACAAAGCGCAAAGACTTCCACCATCTTCACAAATACAACTCTCGTTTCCATTCCCAAATTGCCCGTGCAAGCGGGAATATCTGGCTCTTAGACATCATGGATCGCCTTCTGTCGTACACCTCTGTTTTTCGAGAATATGCTATTTCCCGTCCAAATCGCATGGATGTTGCCTGCGAAGAGCATGCCGCCATTTTCCAGGCAATCTGCAACCGTGACAAGGAAGAAGGTACCCGGTTGATCTCTCTCCATGTCCAAAACGCCTTCAGTCTGCACCCAATCACTTCTCAGTCTGAACCGCCTCACAGCGAGGAAGAACATGAATGACAACTTTTTTTATGATATTGATGAAATACTGCGTGCATTGGACCATTATCAGGGAGACCCGTTTTTTTCTCAGCAATATGCCGCCCTGCTTCAAGAACAGATCTCAAAAGGGCTGGATCTGCTTCTGAAGAAGGACATTCCCAGCAAATCCATGTTGTTCCGCTATTTGATCCTGCTTTATATAAAAAAGCAATACCGGGCGCGTATCTTCCACCTGGGCCAAGCCGCTCATCTCTTGATCTGGATGAATGATCACTACACCAAAGCGCAGCTCCATCATTGTGAAAAACTGGTTCAGGATACCTGCCATATGATCGAATCAACCCATGAATCCTTGGATCGCTGGAAAAATCCTGCCCTGTGCTCCTATGCCATCCGGCAAATTGAACAGCATTACCAGAAAATTTGTCTTCACGATTTGTCCTCCGCCCTTAAAATCAACCCGTCTTATCTCTCCCGTGTTCTCTCCCAAAATCTTCACGTTACTTTTTTAGATTTGCTTCATACAAAACGCATTTTTGTTGCGCTGGAATATTTCTCTAACTCTAAAAAATTGCCTCAACTGGAATATCTGGCCACAGATCTTGGATACTCTTCTGCTCACTATTTTTACTGTGTTTTTAAGAGATACGTGGGCCTTACTCCTTCCGAGGTCTGGCATCTGATGTCAGCATAACCTTTTTTCAAGATCAAAGTGGTTTTGTGCCGCTCTTCTTTGCTCTATTCTCTGCATTTTTTGCAAAATTCCCTTTGCAGTTTTAGATAATATGGATACAACGTACAGCGTCTTACCGCGTAATTCCGGTTGAAACGCTGCGCGTCTTTTTTGTTCTTAAAGCGTTCCCAGTGTCCCTTTTCAGCCCTTGGGGACGCGGACTTTTCGAGGAGTCCAACTCCACATAGTCAGCAGATCCAGCACATTGCTGTGCGAGCTGGGATGGGGCGCATCAGAAAACTACCACATCGCTCTCGGGTGCGGGATGCTGGACCTGAAGCGGTACACCATCCTGATCCTCAGCCTGTTCTGAGGCACTCCTTGTGCTCTCTCCCGCCTTTGAGCTAAAAAAAGCGCCCCGCTCATATGAGCGGGGCGCTTTTTTCACAGAGGATTGCTTGGGATCAGCCCTCTTTGATGGCAGCCTGCGCGGCGGCCAGACGGGCGATGGGTACACGGAAGGGGGAGCAGGAAACATAGTCCAGGCCCACACGGTGGCAGAACTCCACAGAGGAGGGATCGCCGCCGTGCTCACCGCAGATGCCCAGATGCAGGTCGGGGTTAGCGGTACGGCCCAGCTTGGCAGCCATCTCGATCAGACGGCCCACGCCCTTCTGGTCCAGCTTGGCAAAGGGATCGTTCTCATAGATCTTCCTATCGTAGTAGGCATCCAGGAACTTGCCCGCGTCGTCACGGCTGAAGCCGAAGGTCATCTGAGTCAGGTCGTTGGTGCCAAAGGAGAAGAAGTCGGCCTGCTTGGCGATCTCGTCAGCGGTGATAGCGGCACGGGGGATCTCGATCATGGTGCCCACCTTATACTTCATGTCGGACTTGACAGAAGCGATGATGGCGTCGGCGGTCTCGGTGACCACCTTCTTCACATAGGCCAGCTCCTTGACCTCGCCCACCAGGGGGATCATGATCTCGGGGACCATGTTCCACTCAGGGTGCTTGGCCTGGATATTCAGCGCTGCCTTGATGACGGCGCGGGTCTGCATGGCGGCGATCTCGGGGTAGGTCACGGCCAGACGGCAGCCCCGGTGGCCCATCATGGGGTTGAACTCGTGCAGGCCGGCGATGATAGCCTTGATGTCAGCGACAGTCTTGCCCATGTCGTTGGCCAGCTTCTCGATGTCAGCCTCCTCGGTGGGCACGAACTCGTGGAGCGGGGGGTCCAGGAAGCGGATGGTGACGGGGCAGCCCTCCATAGCCTCATAGATGCCCTCGAAGTCGCTCTGCTGCATGGGCTCCAGCTTGGCCAGAGCCTTCTCGCGCTGCTCCACGGTGTCGGAGCAGATCATCTCCCGGATGGCGGGGATGCGGTCCTCGTCGAAGAACATGTGCTCGGTGCGGCACAGGCCGATGCCCTGGGCGCCGAACTTGCGGGCCTGGGCGGCGTCGTGGGGGGTGTCGGCGTTGGTGCGGACCTGGAGGCGGCGGTACTTGTCGCACCAGGCCATGACCCGGCCGAACTCGCCGCCGATGGAGGCATCCACAGTGGGGATGGCGCCGTCATAGATCTTGCCGGTAGAGCCGTCCAAGCTCAGCCAGTCGCCCTCGTGGAAGGTCTTGCCGGCGAGCTGGAACTGCTTGTTCTCCTCATCCATAACGATGGCGGAGCAGCCGGACACGCAGCAGGTGCCCATGCCGCGGGCCACGACGGCGGCGTGAGAGGTCATGCCGCCGCGGACAGTGAGGATGCCCTGGGCGGCCTTCATGCCCTCGATATCCTCGGGAGAGGTCTCCAGGCGGACCAGGACCACCTTCTCGCCCCGGGCGGCCCACTCCTTGGCGTCCTCAGCGGTGAAGACGATCTTGCCGGAGGCGGCGCCGGGGGAGGCGGCCAGAGCAGAGCCGATGACAGGAGTCTTCTTCAGGACCTCGGCGTCAAACTGGGGGTGGAGCAGGGTGTCCAGAGAGCGGGGCTCGATCATGGCCACGGCCTTCTTCTCGTCGATCATGCCCTCGTCCACCAGGTCGCAGGCGATCTTCAGGGCGGCGGCGGGGGTGCGCTTGCCGTTGCGGGTCTGGAGCATGAAGAGCTTGCCGTGCTCCACGGTGAACTCCATGTCCTGCATATCCCGATAGTGGTCCTCCAGGGTCTTGCAGACGCCCTCGAACTGGGCAAAGGCCTCGGGGAACTTCTCGGCCATCTCCGCGATGGGCATGGGGGTCCGGACACCGGCCACCACGTCCTCGCCCTGGGCGTTGGTCAGGAACTCACCGAACAGCTTCTTCTCGCCGGTGGCGGGGTTGCGGGTGAAAGCCACGCCGGTGCCGCAGTCGTCACCCATGTTGCCGAAAGCCATGGACTGCACGTTGACGGCGGTGCCCCAGGAGTAGGGGATGTCGTTGTCCCGGCGGTAGACGTTGGCGCGGGGGTTGTCCCAGGAGCGGAACACGGCCTTGATGGCGCCCATCAGCTGCTCCTTGGGGTCGGTGGGGAAGTCCACGCCGATCTTGGCCTTGTACTCGGCCTTGAACTGGCCGGCCAGCTCCTTCAGGTCATCAGCGGTGAGCTCCACGTCCTGGGTGACGCCGCGCTCCTCCTTCATCTTGTCGATGAGCTGCTCAAAGTACTTCTTGCCCACCTCCATGACCACGTCGGAGTACATCTGGATAAAGCGGCGGTAGCAGTCCCAGGCCCAGCGGGGGTTGTTGGACTTCTGGGCCATGACCTCCACCACCTGCTCGTTCAGGCCCAGGTTGAGGATGGTGTCCATCATGCCGGGCATGGAGGCCCGGGCGCCGGAACGGACAGAGACCAGCAGGGGGTTGTCCAGATCGCCGAACTTCTTGCCGGTGATCTCCTCCATCTTGACGATATACTCCATGATCTGCGCCTGGATCTCGTCGTTGATCTTCTGGCCGTCCTCATAGTACTGAGTGCACGCCTCGGTGGTGATGGTGAAGCCCTGGGGCACGGGCAGGCCGATATTGGTCATCTCGGCCAGGTTGGCGCCCTTGCCTCCCAGCAGCTCACGCATGTTGGCGTTGCCCTCAGAGAAGAGGTACACATACTTTGTTGCCATTTACTTCATTCCTTTCTTCAATCCTGGGGCTTGTCTGAAACACGGCGGCACCGGACGTACCGGCATGTCTCAAACAAGCCCAAGTCGCCGCCGCCCTCCGGGGGCCCCCACAGGCCTCCTTTGACAGTCGCGGAAATATTATACCTATTTGCACGAAATATTGCAACTGTCCGGCGGGAGTTTTTCACGATTTTTTCACATTTATGGCGATGTTGCCCTCAGTACTCCACCCCAGGCCGGGCCGCCGTCCCCAGGTCAAAGGGATGGCGCAGCTTGCCCATCTCAGTGATGTAGTCCGCCCGTCCCACCAGGGCCGGGTCGGGGTCCCGCCCGGTGAGGACCACCTCCCCCGCCGCACGGTCCAGGCAGGAGATCACCTCTTCCAGTGGGAGCAGGCCGGTGTTCACCGCAGCACAGACCTCGTCCAGCACCAGCAGTCCGCAGTCCGGCTGTGCCCCCAGTGTCCGGGCCTGCTCCGCCAAGGCCAGATAGCGGGCCTGCTCCGCCTCCCGCTCCTCCGGGGTGAGCTGAAAGGAGAATTTCACCCGCTCCGGCAGGGGGAGCAGGGTGACCTGAGGCAGCATGGCCAGGGCATAACGCTCGCCGCTGTCCGCCCCCTTTAGGAACTGGGCCACCACCACCCGCTTTCCCCGGCCCGCCATCCGCAGGGCCAGCCCCATGGCGGCAGTGGTCTTACCCTTGCCCTCTCCGCAGTAAAGATGGACCATAAGCTCACTCCTTGTGTATGTTTTCGGTTTATTCTACCAGCTTTTTGGGAAAAAATATACCTCTTTTTTGAGGAAAGCTGGTGACAGGGCGGGATACCTTTGGGGCCGGCGGGGCCAGCCCGCCCCTACATCGGGATCAGGGCATGCGCGCCATGCGGGGTATATTTGTTCCCAGCTTCCATGCAGGGGCAGGTCCCAGGCTCGCCCGGCCTATTGGCCCGTGTGGAGGGACGCCCCTGAGATGGGGCGTGAAGATGGACGGGAAGGAGATGAAACAGGCGCGCGGCTTTTTGAGCCGCGCGCCTGTGAGGTCAGATCTGTCGTTCGCGTATCAGTCGGGGTAGCGGGTGTAGGCAGTATCATCACTGTCCAAGTCATCTACATCGATCCATCCGCTCCAACTGATCTTTTCACTACTTTTCACATAAGCGTAATAGATATCGTCACCATCGATCTCGACGATCACTCCATACTCGTCTTCGTCCCAGAGTTCAATCAGATCACCGACCTGCAGGTCATCAAAGTCCTTTACCTCGCGGGCCTCCAGATTCCCAAACACCTCATCACTCAGCTTATAAGCAAACCCTTGGGGACCAGTGCCCTTTCCAAATTCATCGGAGGTATAGCTCTTGCTATCCGACCATTTTGTTCCAGAATAATCGTTCTCCAGATCATCCAGCAAGGCTGTTACATTCTTTGTCGTGGCTGTCTTGCCGTTTGCCAGTGTATCGTCAGAGGAAGTGCTGTCGGGATAGCGGGTATAAATCGTAGTGATATCGTCAAAATAGGTCCAGAAATTCCAGTCGATTTCGCCGTCAGAGTACACGCTCACATAGTAGGCCCGTTCACGGTCTTCATCGATATCTATGACCACGCCATACAGTCCTTCGTCGTCATCATAGATGATATCGCCAATCTTCAGCTTACTGGTCTTGCTGTGCTTCGTATAGTCCACATCACCGAAGATCTCGTCGCTCAGGCTCCAGGCAAAGTCTTCATCATCGTCATCCCACTCTTTGCCATCGCCGTAATCCCTATCGTCCTCGAACTCGCTCAGATATTTTTCAACATTGCTCTCCGTGATGCTCTTGCCGTTGGTCAGTTCATCGTCAGAGGATGAAGAAGAGCTGCTGGGATAGCGGGTGTACATCTCGTCCAGGTCATCGAAATCAGCCTCGAAATCCCATGCGATCCTGTCCTTGGAATCAATGCTGCCGTAGGTGCAGACTTCGTTCTTGGTGTCCACATCCACCACGACACCCCACAGCTCATTCCAGCTGTCATAGATCACGTCGCCTGCTCGCAGGTCCTCGGCATATTTCACGCTCTTGTAATCCAGCTCGTCAAAGATCTCGTCGCTGATGGTGTAAGCAAAGGCCTCGTCGCCCTTGGCGGAGCCGAACACGTTGGAGGTGTAGCGGTCGCTCATATCCCAGTCGTCGCCGTCTTCATAGTCGTCCATCAGGTCGTCCAGAAGGTCCTCCACGTTGGACTCAGTGGCCTTTTCTCCGTTGCTCAGGGTGTCGTCGCCGGAGGCCTTGGTGAGATAGCGGGTGTAGACAGTATCCCTGCTGTCCAGGTCGTCCAGGTCCGCGGTCTCCTTCCAGGTGATCCAGCCGCTGTTGTCACAGGTGACATAGGTGAAGTCATTCCGGTCCACAGAGACCACCACGCCGAAGTCGCTGCCGGAGTCGAAGCTGACCACGTCGCCCACCCGCAGGTCCGCGGGGTCCTTCAGCTTGCTGGCGGCCATGGCGCCGAACACCTTGTCGCTGAGCATGTAGGCAAAGGCCTCCACGCCGGTGGCGGTGCCCAGTTCCTTGGAGGTGTAGCTGCGGGTCATATCCCACAGGTAGTTCTCGGGATAGTCGCTCTTCAGGGCCACCAAGTCGTCATACACGTTGGACTCGGAGGGGGTCTTGCCGCTCACCAGCCGGTTGGAGTTGACGTAGGTGGGCACCTGGATGGTGGTGGAGGCGTCATACAGGGAGCAGAGCACCACAGCTGCCTGGGCACGGGTGGTGCTGGCGGCGCCGTTGAAGTTACCGTTCTCATCGCCGCTGAGCAGCTTCCTGGCATAAGCCCCGGCCACAGCATTCTGGTAATTGCTGGGGATGGTGCTCCAGTCCTTGATGCTGATCCGGGCGGCCATCAGATCCAGTGCGCTGGGGTTCTCCCACCCCTTGGAGCCGGCCACGTTGACCATGATCTGGGCCATGTCATAGCGGCTGATCTCCGCGTTCACCATGGCCTCGGTCCAGCCGCCGGCGGCGGCGCGGCGCTGGGCAACAGTGGTGTTGCTCAGGATGCCCGCCGAGTAGGCTGCGGCCATGTAGGGATACCACCACTGGCCGGAGCTGTTCTGGTTGGCGGCCACCGCCGTCTTATAGAACATGTTGCAGATCATGGTGACGAACTGGGCGTTGGACAGGGTCTGCTCCGGTCCATACTGGTTGTCTCCGATGCCGGACACCAGCCCCTCTGTGGCGGCCCGGTCAATGTAATAATAGCCCCAGTAGGTGGCGGGCACATCGGTGAATGTAGTGGCGGCCGCGTAGGTGTTCGCGGTCAGCAGCCCCGCTCCCAGGGCCAGCGCCAACAGGCGCCGCAAACCTGTCTTCATCATTCTATTCTCCTTTTCCTGCGTTTTGTCATCCTAAAATTCTGGGGGCGGCCATCCCGTGCCGCGGAAAATCGGGCAGAAGCCCCCTTTTTATTTTACTGTGTTTTTGTCCAAAAGTCAAAACATACCTTGCATATTTATGAAATTTTAATTTTTGGCCTCCTTCATTTTGTGAAGATTTTACCATGAACATTTTCCCTCCCTACCGCTATGATTTTCCTTCTCTTGCTGTCGACAAGAGCCCCGCCGGGATGCTATAATCACCATGAGGATCAGTCCCTATTGCTTAGAATAAAAAGGAGCCCGATGATGAAGCAGATCATTTTATATGACAGCGCCACAGGAAACACAGAATATCTGGCCAAAGCCCTCTCCCATGCCCTGCCCAACGTCCCATGCGGTCCAGTCGGGTCCCTGGACTGCTCGAAAGCCGAGCTGGTCTATCTGGGTTTCTGGACGGACAAGGGCACCTGCTCCGACCGTCTGCGGGCTGTTCTCCCCTCACTGGCAGGCAAGCAGATCTTTCTCTTCGGCACCGCCGGCTTTGGTGCGGATCAGGCGTATTTTTCTCAGATCATCCGCCGCCTTGAGGGTGAACTCCCCCAGAACTGCACCGTGATTGGCTGGTACATGTGTCCTGGGCGCATGGGAGAGGGAGTGCGCCGCCGCTATGAGGCCATGCTTCAGGACCCCGTCTCCGCCGGACAGGCAGAGCTTCTGCTGAAGAACTTCGACGCGGTCCGCACCCGCCCTGATGAGAGAGATGCTCAGGCCCTGCTGGCTGCGGCGGGTCTGTAATTGCAGGCTATGCGCTGCTTTTTCGCCCCCATGGAGGGGATCACAGGAGCCCTGTTCCGCCGGACCCACCGCCGGTTCTTCCCGGGGGTGGACCGGTATTTCATGCCCTTTCTCTCCCCCAGCCAGCACCACGTGTTCACCCGCCGGGAGCTGCGGGACATCCTGCCGGAGCAAGACGGGGACCTGGATGCGGTGCCCCAGCTGCTCACCCGGAGCGGGGCGGACTTTCTCTGGGCGGCAGGTGAGCTGGCCCGGATGGGCTACCGGGAGGTCAACCTGAACCTGGGCTGCCCCTCCGGCACCGTCACCGCCAAGGGGAAGGGGGCCGGGATGCTGGGGCGGCCGGAGGAACTGGACCACCTGCTGGAGGACATCTTCTCCGCCTCCCCCACTGCCGTCTCTGTCAAGACCCGTCTGGGTATCCAGGACCCGGAGGAGTTCTGGCCCATCCTGGACATCTACAACAAGTATCCCATCGCCCAGCTCATTGTCCATACCCGGGTGCGGGAGGACCTGTACCGCCGCCCCGCCCGGCCGGAGCTGTTCCCCGCCATCCTGGCCGCCAGCCGCACCCCCCTGTGCTACAACGGAGACCTGGTGACAGCGGCGGACTGCCGAGCTTTCTCTGTCCGCTTCCCCGGCGCAGGTCTGATGATGGGCAGGGGGCTGGTGGCCGACCCGGCGCTGGCCTCCAAGGCCAAGGGCGGGCCCGGCGCGGACCGGGACACCCTCCGCGCGTTCCACGACGCCCTCTATGAGGGCTATGCCCGTGACTTCGGCAGCCGGCGCAACGCCATGCTGCGGATGAAGGAGCTCTGGTCCTATCTCATCCACCTCTTCCGGGACCCGGAAAGCTATGCCAAAAAGCTGCGCAAGGCGGCGGACCCGGCGGAGTTTGAGGCCCTCACTGCCGGGATGTTCCGAGAGCTGGAGCTCCTGCCCGGCCTGGAGCCCGGGTTTCTGTTCTGACCCGCCCCAGGAGCGGGGACGCCCAAATAGAATGGCCCCGCTCTACATAAACTGAACGTGCCCCAGTCCCTGGGGCAGGAGGTCGCTATGCTGATCCGAGAACTTACCTTTGCCGCCATCGGCACCGGCTTTACCTGTCTGGCCACCGTGCTGGGAGCCGCCATGGTGTTTTTCTTCCGGGAGGACCTGAAACCCGCCACCCAGAAGATCTTTCTGGGCTTCGCAGCTGGCGTGATGGTGGCTGCCTCTGTCTGGTCCCTGCTCATCCCCTCTATGGAAATGGCGGAGGAGATGGGGCAGTCCCCCGCCCTTCCGGTGGGCGGCGGGTTCCTGCTGGGCGGGGCTTTCCTCATGGTCCTGGACCGGCTCACCCCCCATCTCCACATCGGCAGCAGCGATCCGGAAGGGCTGCCCGCCCATCTGAGCCGCACCACCATGATCGTACTGGCCGTCACCCTGCACAACATCCCGGAGGGGATGGCGGTGGGGCTGGCCTTCTCCATGGCCGCCCAGGACACCGGCAGCGGCGCCCTGGCCGGGGCGGTGGCCCTGGCCATCGGGATGGGGCTCCAGAACTTCCCGGAGGGGGCCGCCATCTCCCTCCCCCTCCGGTCCGACGGCGTGGGCACCGGCAGGGCCTTCGCTGCGGGCGCCCTGTCCGGCGTGGTAGAGCCCATCTTCGGCCTGCTCACTGTACTGGTGGCGGGCAGCGTCTCCCTGGTGATGCCCTGGGTCCTTTCCTTCGCCGCGGGGGCCATGATCTATGTGGTGGTGGAGGAACTGATCCCGGAGGCCCACCTGGGGGAGCACTCCCATGTGGGCACCGCCAGCGTCATGTGCGGGTTCCTGGTGATGATGCTGCTGGATGTGATGCTGGGATAAATGCCCCGGGGGACAGCCCGCGCTGTCCCCCGGTCCTGTTTTGTGCCCCCAGCGGGCGGCGGAGCGCTCAGCGCTCCCTCCCCGCCAAACGGTCCAGCTCGGCCATCAGCTCGGCCCGGTGGTTGGGAAGACGGCCCTCCATCACCTCTTCCAGCAGGGCGGCCAGCGCCCGGCCCACCGCGGGCCCCCGCAGGCCCCGGGCCAGGGCGTCGTTTCCGTCCGCCTCCAGGTCCCGCAGGGTGAGGCAGGGCCTCTCGGCCAGGATCTGTCTTGCCAATGCCTCCACCTGCTCCCAGCGGGCTGCCCCCGGAGCCCGGTCCGGAAATTTGGCCCCGGCGTCCGCTTTGGCCAGGGCGGTCCACTGGAAGAAGAGCTCCGGCCCCAGCCGCCCCAGCCACCGCTTCACCAGCCGGGGCTCCGGCTCCAGCTGGAGGTCGTGGCGCCGGATCAGGGTGACCACCCGCTCCCGCAGGGCATTGTCCAGCCGCAGGCGGCGCAGGCAGGCATCCGCCAGCTCCGCCCCGGCGGCGGCGTGTCCGTAAAAGTGGCCCACCCCCTCCCGGTCCACGGTACAGCACCCCGGCTTCCCCACGTCGTGGAGCAGGGCCGCCAGCCGCAGTCCCGGCTCCGCCGGGACCCGCTCCAGAGCCCGGACACAGTGGGTGTAGACGTCATAGCTGTGGTGGGGATTGCGCTGGTCAAAGCCTACGGCGGGAGCCAGCTCGGGCAGCACCTGCCCGGTGAGGACCTCTGGGCAGTCCAGCAGCACCCGGCCCGCCGCCGGGCCGCAGACCAGCCGCTTCAGCTCCTCCGCCACCCGCTCCCGGGAGACGCAGGCCAGCTGGGGGGCGCAGGCTCGCACGCCGGCGGCCGTCCCCTCCTCCAGCCGGAAGTCCAGCTGGGCAGCGAACCGCAGGGCACGCAGCAGACGCAGGGCGTCCTCACCGAAGCGGCGCTCCGGCTCCCTCACGCAGCGGATGACCCCCGCCGCCAGGTCGGCCCGGCCTCCGAAGGGGTCAGTCAGGCCGGAGGGCTCCCAGGCCATAGCGTTTATGGTGAAGTCCCGGCGGGCCAGATCCTCCCCCAGATCCCCCGTGAACTCCACCCGGTCCGGGCGGCGGTGATCGGTGTACCGCCCCTCCCGGCGGAAGGTGGTCACCTCCACCGGCAGGCCGCCGGACAGAACGGTGACCGTCCCGTGCCGCACGCCGGTCTCCACCACCCGCATGGGGGCACAGGCCTCCCGGATCTGCTCCGGCCGGGCGGAGGTGGCCGCGTCATAGTCGTGGGGCGTCCGGCCCATCAGCCTGTCCCGGACGCAGCCTCCCACCAGGACGGCCCGGTGTCCCGCAGCGTTCAGCCGCTCCAGCACCGCCAGCGCCCGCAGGTCCCATCCCTCCATCTCCATTCCTCCTCTCCAGAGAGCCCCGGTCGGTCTCTCTCCTATTCTAGCAGAGTCTGTCCTGGCTGACAACGGCGGGTCCCGCCTCTCCATTTTTATCTTTGACTGATTGGTTCCAACTCTGGCCATTTCACTACACATTGATTAAGACATAAAAATATGGTAAAGTAAGTAAAAAGACAAATTGGAGGTTGTTTGGACTCCCAAGGAAGGAGCAAGGGACACCATGATACCTTTGGAAGAAAGAAATTTTGTGATAAGCGCATGTCAAAAATTACAAGAGCGGGGTTGGTTCCCTGGCAAGGAATTTGTGTCATCTTCCATTACTGAACAGGACATTGCTACATTTGAGCAAGCGCATCAGGTCAAGCTGCCCTCTCTCTACAGGGCTTTTCTGACTTCATTCCGGCTTCCTCAAAACATTCGCAATGACAATTTTCTATGCTCTATTATTGAAGACAAAGGAGACCTTGGCCCACTCTGGTTGGCAATCGACTGCCCACAATCTATGAACGAAGTGTCAAAAAACATAGAAATTTTGCAAGAGATCCGTGATTTTTGTGAACTACCGGAGGACTGCTTTCGAAATTTGATTCCCATTGGCGATTGGGGAGGTGGTTGGGGGCCGCTGTGCATTGATTTGTCCATACCAGAGGAGGAGATTGATGAAAACGACCCACTCACCTGGTCTTTAGTCTGGTTTGACCACGAGGAATTTGATTGGAATGAAGAATACCTGAGTGAAGATGGACTGCTTCACGGAAGTAAGGCTCTGCCGGATTTGAAGAAATTACTGGAGTTATATTTTTACGGAGCATTGGAAGAACGCTTTGAGCAAGAGGAGGGTATCAAACCCACTTACGAATGGTATCAGGATACCTTGAAACGATAACTGCCAGTTTGACCGCCGGTTGCCCGCCTGGTCATTTTGCTGTGGTATTTTCAAATCAGCTTTTGGCAGTGCAGCAGAAAAAGGGGCCCTCGCCCTTTGAAAGGAGCGCTTATGACACAGGAACTTCTCTCCGGACTCAACGGATATAACATCCCCTGCCGGCACACCATCCAGGGCGGCGAGTCCATGGTCTGCCTCATCACCCACGGCTTCGGCAGCAGCAAGGACAGCCCCACCGCCCAGCTGCTGGCCGGGGAGCTCCCCCGGCACGGCATCGGCACCCTGGCACTGGACCTCCCCGCTCACGGGGACAGCCCGGTGGATGGGGACGCTCTGAGCATCCGCCACTGCCTGGACGACCTGGCCCGGGCAGAGGCCCGGGCCCTGGAGCTGGCCCCCGGGGCCCGGGTGGTCTATTTCTCCTCCAGCTTCGGGGCCTACCTGAATCTGATCTACCTGTCCACCCGCCCCCACCGGGGGACGCGGTCCTTCCTGCGCAGCGCGGCGGTGGAGATGCCCCTGCTTTTCCATACCCCCACGCCGGAGCAGGCGGAGGAGCTGGCGCGGCAGGGCTTCCTCATGCTGGACCAGGGCTACGTCCGCCCCCTGAAGCTGACCCCTGCCTTCCTGGCGGATCTGGATGCCCACGACCTCTTTCAACTGTACCGCTCCGGGGAGGAGCGGGTCTGTATGATCCACGGGGATGAGGACCAGACCGCCTCGCCGGAGGCGGCCCGGCGCTTTGCCCAGACCTTCGGCGCCCGTCTCATCCAAGTGCCCGGCGGGGACCACAGCCTGTCCGGCCCCGGCATGCCCCAGCTGGTGGTCCGGGAGGCCCTGGAGTTCTACCTGGCCCCCTGAGCCCTCAGCACAGCTCGATGCCCTCGACCTGGACCAGCTCCGCCCGCAGGGTGTCCAGCTCTGTCACCTGTCTCACCCCAAAATACAACTTTTTTATATATTATAGGGAGAAAACAATTATTTTACAACTGTTTCTCCCTGTGCTATCCTGATCTCACCTGATGAAACTGTGAGGTGACACGCTGTGGAGACCGCCGCCCTGACCCGGGGCTCCATCCCGCCCCAGCTGGTGTCGCTGGCCCTCCCCCTGATTTTTGGGAACATCCTCCAGCAGCTGTACAACACCATAGACGCCATGGTCATCGGCCGCTTCGCCGGGGAGACCGCCTTTGCCGCCATCGGGGTGGCGGGGACGGTGATGAACCTGTTCCTTTTTCTCCTCAGCGGCTGCTGCACAGGCATCTCCGTCCTCTTTGCTCAGCAGTATGGCAGCCGGGATCTGGCCGGCTTCCGGCAGGAGGGGTTTCTGGCCTCTGTCTTCGGCGGCCTGTTCACCCTGGTGCTGAGCCTGGCCGCCCTGCTCCTGCTGCGGCCCCTGCTGACCCTGATGCAGACCCCGGAGGACGTGGCCCGGCTGGCCGCGGAGTATCTGGTGGTCATCTTCGGCGGCCTGCTGGCCACCTTCTTTTACAACCTGTGCGCCGCCGCCCTGCGCTCTGTGGGAGACACCCGCTCCGCCCTGCTGGCCCTGCTGGCGG
The DNA here is from genome assembly GCF_024462915.1 of Clostridium sp. DFI.5.61. Taxonomy (NCBI): domain Bacteria; kingdom Bacillati; phylum Bacillota; class Clostridia; order Eubacteriales; family Clostridiaceae; genus Clostridium; species Clostridium sp. DFI.5.61. The sequence goes on along the minus strand of NZ_JANGBZ010000019.1, from coordinate 930 downwards.
CTATGGCCGCCAATCTGGCTCTGGATCTGCTGTTCGTGGCCCGGCTGGGCATGGGCATCGCCGGGGCGGCCTGGGCCACGGTGCTGGCCCAGCTGCTCTCCGTGGCGCTGTGCCTGCTCTATCTGGCCCGGCGCTATCCCCAGCTCCTGTTCCGCCGGGAGGACCGGCGGCTGGACCGGGGCCTGCTCCGCCGGACGGTGAGCTATGGGGCGGTGTCCGCCCTGCACCAGTCCAGCCTCTACATCGGCAAGCTGCTGGTCCAGGGGGCGGTGAACTCCATGGGGACCCCCATGATCTCCGCCTACACCGCCACTACCCGCATCGAGGGCTTCGCCAACTCCTTCGGGGACAGCGGGGCCCAGGCCGTCTCTGTCTTCACCGCCCAGAATACCGGGGCCGGGGAGGAGCGGCGGGTGCGGGAGGGGTTCCGTACCAGCTTTCTCATGATGCTGGCCCTGGGCGCAGTGATGTCTGTGCTGCTGTACGCTGCCGCCCCCGCCGCCATCGCCCTGCTGGCGGGGGAGACCTCCTCCTTCACCCAGACCAATGGCGTGGCTTACCTGCGGATGGTGGGGTGCTTTTACATCCTCTGCTTCCTGGGAAACACCTTCGTGGGCTACTTCCGGGGCCGGGGACAGGTGACCGTCCCCGTCTACGGCACTATCATCCAGATCTCCGCCCGGGTCATCCTCTCCTACGCCCTGATACGCCCTATGGGCCTGTCCGGCGTGGCCCTGGCCACCGGCCTTGGCTGGGTGCTGGTGGTGAGCTTCCACTCCCTCATGTATTGGCGCACCCGGAACCGCTGATCCCTCCGGCACAGTACCAAAGGGGGAAGCGGCCTCCTGGACTGTGCCTTTTTCAGGAACGTGGCTTCTCCGCTTTTTGGACAGAAAGGGGGGGCGGGGGGGGGCGGGGGGGGCGGGGGGG
>NZ_JANGBZ010000186.1:0-220 GCF_024462915.1 Clostridium sp. DFI.5.61 | reverse complement strand
CACCGCAATGCGTACCCGATTACCGCACTCAGCAACGCTGATGGTGACAACGCCTTTACCTTTGCAAGGCTGGATACCGTGGACAATGGCGTTTTCCACCAACGGCTGGATCAGCAGGCTGGGAATGCAGCAATTCACCTCTTCATCAATATCATAGATAACCGTCAGCTTGTCGCCAAAGCGGGCCTGCTCAATGGCAATATAGTCTTTAATTTGATAC
>NZ_JANGBZ010000185.1:0-221 GCF_024462915.1 Clostridium sp. DFI.5.61 | reverse complement strand
TTCCATAACATTTGCAACTCGTCTTGTGGCACCCAACGCTCACGCGGTTTTCCCATTGAGGCACCAAACATTGCGGGTTTAAGCAAGCGAGCAGGGTTGTGATCGATCAATCCCTGCAAAGCGGCATGGTCAAGCGTAATATTGAGAAGAATAAGTCCCTTGCGGACACCTTCGGCGCTGGTCTTTCTGATCCGTATGAGATGTTCATAAATGTAGGCTCT
>NZ_JANGBZ010000184.1:0-221 GCF_024462915.1 Clostridium sp. DFI.5.61 | reverse complement strand
CATATCACCAAAAATGAAGCCCGCTTGTTGAATGCTGTTAAGAAGCAGTTCACCGTTTAACTCGCTACCGTGATGCGCCGCGACGTTCATGATAATCACCGCTTCTTTGCGCTTCGGTTTATCCATAACTGGAGCCGGTTCCGCAACAGGCTCAGGCTGTGGTGCCGCTACGGGTTCTGCAGGCTGGAAAGCCTGTTGTGCCGGTTGCGGTGCTGAATGCA
>NZ_JANGBZ010000183.1:0-222 GCF_024462915.1 Clostridium sp. DFI.5.61 | reverse complement strand
GCAACACAAAAAGTGAGTACAGATGTCTTTTTGCAAAAAACGCTATTGAAGTGCAAGATGGAAGCGCGAAAAATGAATCGGGGATGCGACGTGTAAGATTACCTACACCTTAGATGCAATAGCTTCTTCGGACACTGGACACATGCATTTGTTTTCCGTAAAGTGTTAGACTATATGTTATTATACAGATTCAAATATACTATCCGTTTCAGGTAAAACTCC
>NZ_JANGBZ010000182.1:0-223 GCF_024462915.1 Clostridium sp. DFI.5.61 | reverse complement strand
ATCAAATCTATGGCAGCCTGACTTGCTTCTTGTGAAGAGGGCATACCATTTCCAATCGAATCAAACCTTTCCTTAACCATCTTCGCAGCAGGCAAAATTACCTCAGCACTGGAGTCAGAAGATACGCTGGAATCTTCTGCGCTAGAATCAAGACCATACGGCCTACCGGTTGTGAGAGATTCCATGGGCCTTATGACATATCCTGGAAAGAGTAGCTCATCAG
>NZ_JANGBZ010000181.1:0-223 GCF_024462915.1 Clostridium sp. DFI.5.61 | reverse complement strand
CGGAAATAGTCATACACCCCATGCTGGCCTTGACGGGCCAAACCTGCGTCCAACATTTCCTGCTGTGTGAAGCCCTTGCCTGCCAAGTACCGCACCAGATTATCCCAGCCTTGCGGAGCATATCCGCAACCGAATCGTTGGCAATCGGCCTGGCTGAAATTACGGCCATCAAGCAGTTTGCGCGCGGCGAGCGCGTCTTTGGTCATCAGCTGCGAGACGAAAA
>NZ_JANGBZ010000180.1:0-223 GCF_024462915.1 Clostridium sp. DFI.5.61 | reverse complement strand
AGACAACCTTAATCAATTCTCTTGATAGCATTAAATGCAGCCCTGCCTGAATTGCGCTTCGCTTAACAAGAAGCTCTGCTCCCCGGTGAGGAACTGCTGGATGAAGGCTTTTAGGCCCCCTAGGTACGTCACTGGTATGCACAAGAAGATAGTCATACGAAACTATCCTTTGTAGGTCCATTGCTACATTGTCCGCTGCATCCAATATGAACAGAGCACGAAA
>NZ_JANGBZ010000179.1:0-224 GCF_024462915.1 Clostridium sp. DFI.5.61 | reverse complement strand
GTTAAGATCAGTGAGCTGTCTGAAGGACAAATCGACACGCTGCGTGACGAAGTTGCCAAATTTGTCGTTGAAGGTGATCTGCGCCGTGAAATCAGCATGAGCATCAAGCGCCTGATGGATCTTGGTTGCTATCGCGGTTTGCGTCATCGTCGTGGTCTCCCGGTTCGCGGTCAGCGTACCAAGACCAACGCACGTACCCGTAAGGGTCCGCGCAAACCGATCAA
>NZ_JANGBZ010000178.1:0-225 GCF_024462915.1 Clostridium sp. DFI.5.61 | reverse complement strand
CAAACGTTCTGGTCGCTATCTTTAGCGAACAGGAGTCGCAGGCGGCATATCTGTTGCGCAAACATGAAGTCAGCCGTCTCGATGTGGTGAACTTTATCTCTCATGGCACGCGTAAAGACGAGCCGACACAGTCTTCTGATCCTGGCAGCCAGCCAAACAGCGAAGAACAAGCTGGTGGGGAGGAACGTATGGAGAATTTCACGACGAACCTGAATCAGCTTGCGC
>NZ_JANGBZ010000018.1:0-57358 GCF_024462915.1 Clostridium sp. DFI.5.61 | reverse complement strand
CGCCATCAGCAGCTCAGTACTGGAGTTGCGCACATCGGTGAACATGTAGAAAATGTAGTCCAGCCCCTGCTTTTCCAGTGCGGTCTGGAGGTAGGGACCGATCAGGGCCTCGCTGGCCTTCCGGTTCTTCTCGGTCAAGTAGCTGCCCTGGCCCACGCCGAAGCGGACCTCCCCGCTGTTGAAGATCTTGTAGTCGGTGTTGAATACCTCCTCTGCGGTCCGGCCGGTGACGTCGCCTCCCGCCTCAAACATAGCATTGGCGTACTGTTCCAGGTCCACCCCGGTCAGTTTGGCCAGCTCCCGGCCCGCCTGCTCATCCAGGGGGGTGCAGGTGGGACTACGGAACATGAGGGTGTCCGAAAGGATGGCGGAGAGCAGCAGCCCGGCAGTGGACCGGTCCAGCTCCACCCCGTTCTCCCGGTACATCTGATAGATGATGGTGCAGGTGCACCCAACCGGCACATTGCGGAAATAGACCGGGCCGTCTGTCTCCATGGAGCCGATGCGGTGGTGGTCGATGATCTCCAGGATCTCCGCCTGGTCGATCCCCTCCACCGCCTGGCCCTTCTCGTTGTGGTCCACCAGGATCAGCTGCTTTTTATGCAGGTTCATCATGTTTCTGCGGGAGACTACGCCGATGTAGTGCCCGTCGTCATCCAGCACCGGGAAGTAGCGGAATCGGACGGAGGCCATCACCTTGGTGGCGGACTCCACGGAGCTGTTCAGATTGAAGGTGAGCAGATCGTCCCGCACCATGTAGTGGCGGATGGGGGCGGCCTGGCTGATCATCTGTCCGGAGACATAGGTGCTGTTAGGGGTGCTGATGATCATACACCCCTGCTCCTCAGCCAGCATGCAGATGGTCCGGGACACCTTGCAACCCGCGCACACTACCACGCAGCCCGCCCCCATCTCGATGGCGGTGAGCTGGCTCTCACTGCGGTTGGCCACGATGACGATGTCCCCTTTGGAGATGGACCGCTCCATCTGTTCCGCGCTTCCCGAGCCGATGACGATGCGCCCCTCCACCTTCTTGCCGGTGATGTCTCCCACCAGCACCTTGGCGTCCAGGATGTCCACGATGTTCTGATAGCTGGTCTCTGACTCCGCCAGGATGTAGGTGTCCAACACGTCCATGTTCGCCGTGGCCACGTCCTTCACGGTGATCAGGCCCTTCAGGTTCCGCTCCTTGTCCACCACGCACAGGGTGTCGATCTGCTGGTCCCGCATGGTGATCCAAGCCCGGCGCAGGCTCATCTCCCCATCCACGCCCTCCATCCGCCGGATGTCCACATCCCGGATCTGAGGGCTCACGTCCGTGTAGAGCTGGGGGTCCGGGACCTGAAAATAGTTCAGCACAAACTCCGTCTCCCGGTTCAGCAGTCCCGCCCGGCAGGGCTTGCAGGGGTGCTCTGGGTCCAGGGTGTTCTTCAGGCGGCTGTATGCAATGGCGGAACAGACCGAGTCCGTGTCCGGGTTCCGGTGTCCGATGACCTTGATAAAATGGGTATTCAGCTCTTGGTTATCCACAACTTACCTCACTTTCCTCCGCTCCGCTCCTCACGGATGTGGGCGGCTCTTGTCGTCTCTGGTCCCCATTATACCATATCCTGTCTCTGGGTGACAGGGGAAATTGTGATTTTTCTGCCGCTCTCCCACCGGCATCTCCTGAATCTTCTAACAGCAAGGGCCGCGGAACCTCAGTTCCGCGGCCCTGCGCCTTTGTTATAGGGTGCCTCCTCCCCTCAGCGGTGCTGTCCGCTTCTGTCTGTGTAGCAGGTATGGAGCAGCTGGTGGGCCCGCTGACTGCCGGGCTGGTCCAGATAGTGCTCATAGACCTCCTGGATCAGCGGGCTCTTGTGGCTCTTCCGCAGGGGCATCTCCTGGTCCTCCTGGTACAGGGCGCCGGCCCTCATAGCGGACACACTGCGGAAATTGCGGATCACAGAGGGCTGGAGGGGCTGGCCGCCGCCGTTCACGCACCCGCCTGGGCAGGCCATGATCTCGATGAAGTCATAGGCCCGCTTTCCGCTTCGGATGTCCTCCAGCACCTGGCCCGCGTTGGCCGTTCCGCTGAGGACGCACACCCGGACAGTCCTGCCTGCGATCTCATAGGCCGCCTCCTTGATGCCGTGGGCGCCCCGCACCTCCTGGAACTCCACCTTCTCCAGCTCCTTGCCGGTGAGCAGCTCGCTGGCCGTGCGCAGTGCCGCTTCCATCACGCCGCCGGAGGCGCCGAAGATATGCCCCGCTCCGGTTGCGATGCCCAGGGTCGGGTCGAACTCCTCCTCCGGCAGCTCCGCGAACAGCAGTCCGGCCCGCTGGATCATCTGTCCCAGCTCCCGGGTGGTCAGGGCAACATCCACGTCCGGGATGCCCGCGCCGGCGCCGCACTCCCCCTCCCGGGTGATCTCGAACTTTTTCGCTGTGCAGGGCATCACCGACACCACAAAGATATCCTCCGGCCGCAGTCCCATCTTTTCGGCGTAATAGCTCTTGGCCATAGCGCCGAACATCTGCTGAGGGCTTTTGCAGGTGGACAGGTTGGGGATGAAGTCCGGGTGGAAGGTCTCACAGTACTTTACCCAGCCGGGGCAGCAGCTGGTGATCAGGGGCAGCGTACCCCCGGACTGGACCCTGCGCAGGAATTCGGTGGCCTCCTCCATGATGGTCAGGTCGGCCGCGAAATCAGTGTCAAACACGCCGTCGAAACCCAGCCGCCGGAGGGCCGCCGCCAGCTTCCCCTCCACATTGGTCCCGATGGGCAGGCTGAACATCTCTCCCAGCCCCGCCCGGACACTGGGGGCCGTCTGTACCACCACATGCTTCTGGGGGTCACCCAGGGCGTTCCACACCAGGCCCGTGTTGTCCTTCTCATAGAGGGCACCGGTGGGGCAGGCGATGATGCACTGTCCGCAGTGGATGCACGCGGTCTCGCTCAGCGGGCTGTCAAAGCTGGGGCCGATGTGGGTGGCGAAGCCCCGGCCCGATGTGCCGATGCAGGCCACCCCCTGAGCCAGGCTGCACACAGCCTCGCACCGGCGGCACATGATGCATTTGGAGTTGTCTCGGACCATATGCACCGCGCTCGTGTCCGGCTCGTAGCAGATTTTCTCCCCCTCGAAGGCCATCTGGTTGTCCACCCCGTATTCCCGGCACAGGCGCTGGAGCTCACAGAGTCCGCTTCGGCTGCACGTCAGGCAGGTCTGATTGTGGATGGACAGGATCAGCTTCAGGTTGGTCCGCCGTGCCGCCTGGACCCGCTCGGTATTGGTGTACACCTCCATCCCATCGGCAATGGGATAGACGCAGGCAGGCACCAGGTTCTTGGCCCCCTTCACCTCCACCACGCAGATCCGGCAGGCGCCGATGGCGTTCAGCTCCTTCAGATAACACAGCGTAGGGATGGCGATCCCCGCTCCGTGGGCCGCCTCCAGGACGGTGGCGCCGGCGGGGGCGCGGCAGGCGATCCCGTTGATCTTGAGGTTCACCACATCCACTGTATTCACACTCACATGTTCCATTTTCACACTCCCCCTCATCCCCGGATCACCGCGCCGAACCGGCATTTTTCATAGCAGCTGCCGCACTTGATGCACTTGCTGGTGTCAATCTTGTGGGGATTCTTCACGCTCCCCTTGATGGCGTCGGCCGGACAGTTCTGAGCACAGATGGTGCAGCCCCGGCACTTGACAGGATCAATGGAGTAGGTCAGCAGGTCCTTGCACACCCCGGCGGGGCAGCGCTTCTCCAGGATATGCTCCCGGTACTCCTCCCGGAAGTAGCGCAGGGTGGACAGCACTGGGTTGGGCGCCGTCTGCCCCAGGCCGCACAGGCTGTTGCTCTTAATGAAGGCCGCCAGCTCCTCGATCCGGTCCAGATCCTCCATGGTGCCCCGCCCCTCAGTGATCTTAGTCAGCAGCTCCAACAGGCGCTTGGTTCCCACCCGGCAGGGGGTGCACTTTCCGCAGCTCTCGTCCACCGTGAATTCCAGGAAGAATTTCGCGATGTCCACCATGCAGGTGTCCTCATCCATCACGATCAGGCCCCCGGAGCCCATCATGGTCCCGATGGCGGCCAGATTGTCGTAGTCGATAGGGGTGTCGATGTGCTCCGCGGGGATGCATCCGCCGGAGGGGCCGCCGGTCTGGGCGGCCTTGAATTTCTTCCCGTGGGGGATGCCGCCCCCGATCTCCTCCACGATAGTGCGCAGGGTGGTGCCCATGGGCACCTCCACCAGGCCGGTGTTCTGGATACGCCCGCCCAGGGCAAATACCTTGGTCCCCTTGCTCTTCTCGCTGCCGATGGAGGAGAACCACTCCGCCCCCCGCAGAATGATGGGGCAGATGTTGGCGTAGGTCTCCACGTTGTTTAGGATGGTGGGCCGCTGGAACAAGCCCTTCACCGCCGGGAAGGGCGGCCGGGGCCGGGGCTCTCCCCGTTTCCCTTCGATGGAGGTCATCAGGGCGGTCTCTTCCCCGCATACGAAAGCCCCCGCCCCCAGCTTGATCTCCAGGTCGAAGGAGAAGCCCGTCCCGAAGATATCCTCCCCCAGCAGTCCGTAGCTCCTGGCCTGCTCCAGAGCGATCTGGAGGTGCTTCACCGCGATGGGGTACTCCGCCCGGACGTAGATATAGCCCTGGCTGGCCCCGATGGCATAGCCCGCGATGGCCATGGCCTCGATGATACTGTGGGGGTCGCCCTCCAGCACGCTCCGGTCCATGAAGGCCCCGGGGTCGCCCTCGTCCGCGTTGCAGCAGACATATTTCTGTACCTGGCCCCGTTCCCCGCTGGCAAAGCGCCACTTCAGTCCGGTGGGGAAGCCTGCTCCGCCCCGGCCCCGCAGGCCGGAGTCCAGCACGATCTGGATCACCTCGTCCGGCGTCAGTTCGGTCAGGCACTTCTCCAGTGCCGCATAGCCGTCCCGGGCAATGTACTCGTCAATGTTCTGGGGGTCGATGACGCCGCAGTTGCGCAGGGCAATGCGCAGCTGCTTCTTGTAGAACTCTGTCTCCTCCAGGCTGCGGACTGTGCTGGTGGCCTCGTTCTCGTTGTAGAGCAGGCGGTCCACCCGGCCGCCCTTGAGCAGATGCTCACTGACGATCTCCGCCACGTCCTCCACATGGACATGGCTGTAGATCGTGCCCTCCGGGAACACTGCCACGTTGGGCCCGCTGGAGCACAGCCCCAGACAGCCGCCCCGCATCACCTGGACCTCTTTACGCAGACCGGCCAGCTTCAGCTGGACCTCGAATTCCTCCGCCAGCTTCTCCTGCCTGCCCGCCAGCAGGGTGCAGTTGGGCCCCCCGCATATCATCACATAGCTGCGATACATTCCCTTCACCTCCCGCTTCTCACGGCCCCGATGGTGTACTCCGCCAGCGGGTTGCCGCCCCGGATGTGCTGCTGCACCACCCGCACGCCCTGCTCCGGCGTCATGTGCACATAGGTGGTGCGCACGCCTCCGGGCTGGTACACCTCCACCACAGGCTCAAACTGACAGATCCCTACACAGCCTACCGGCTCCAGGGTCACGTCCTCCAGCCCCAGTCGGCGGATCTCCTCCGCCATGGCTTCATAGACCTGCCTGGCCCCCGCGGCTAGGCCGCAGGTGCCCATGCCCACCACGATCCGGGCTCCCCGCTCCACCTCCAGGAGGGGCCTGGTCCGTTCCCGGATGGCCTCCAGGTCCTTCCGGCTGCGGATCTTAATGTTTTTGTGTTCCGTCTGCCCCACGCTCAGTCCCTCCTTACTCATATTTCGCCAGAATGGCGTCCAGCTCGTCGCCGGTCAGGCTGCCGTACACGTCCTCGTTCACCATCATCACCGGCGCCATCCCGCAGCAGCCCAGGCAGCGGCAGGCATCCAGGCTGAAGCGGCCGTCCTCGGTGCATCCCCCGTCTCCAATGCCCAGTTTCTCCTGGAGCAGCTGATAGATCCGCCCGCCGCCTTTGATGTAGCACGCGGTCCCCAGACACACGCTGATCCGGTTGCGCCCCTTGGGTTCCAGATTGAACTGGGAGTAAAAGGTGGACACCCCATAGATCTCCGTCAGCGGCTTGTGCAGGGCGTCCGCGATCAGCTGCTGGACCTCCCGGGGGACATAGCCGTATATCTCCTGCGCCTTCTGGAGGGCAGGCAGCGCCGCCCCCGGCTTCTCCCCGTTCTCCTTCAGCCATGCCTTCAGCTGCCTGGCCTGCGCCGCCGTCCCGGGCAGCGCCCCCTGTTTTGTCTCCTTCATCCGTTTGCTCCTCCTGTCTTGTCCCGCGGCAGTCCGCGTTTTTGCAAGTTTCCCTGCTTTTTTGAAGTGACGCATTTCCTGCATCCTCTGTTAAAAAATCTACACTTCCCCAAATAACACAGAAAGCGGTCCTGGTCCCTTTTCTGAACCAGCCCGCTTTCTGTATTTTCACCAATCCAGGCGAAATACGACACAGTTTATATGTTGATATTACCATATTCCATTGTCGATTGCAATCTCTTTTTTGTCCACTCCCGGCCCCCCTTTTCCTCCAGGAAAAACAGCATCAGACTCAGGCAGAGCAGATCCGCGCACCCGCCCGGCTTCCGCGTGGCGGACATCTCATAGAGCAGGTCCTGCACCCCCAGGGCACCGCAAAGTGGGCGTTTAAGCTGCCCACACCGCTGCCAGTCAGCAACGGGGGCAGTGCGAATTGAAGCCGCTGGAGCGGCCCGGCCCATCTTCCGCGGAAAATCGATACAGCAAGGCCAGACTTTTTTGTTTCTGCGGTCGTAGACCTGTTTCGAATACAGGAGGGGCCCAGACTATGTAAAAACACAGTCTGGGCCCCTCCCCTTGTCTTACCTCTGTCCCTCCGCTTTTCCCGCGTTCCGGCACAGAACTTTTCTTTTTCTGCGGGTCTGCCCCTCCCGCTCCCTCCGGCAGGGAGCGTTTTTCTCCTTGAAAAAGCGGTCCAGCTGGCCCACCGCCCAGAATCCGACGGTCCAGACAAACAGCGTCCCGCCCACCAGTACCAGAGCTTCCACAAGATCACTTCCTTAAAAGTGATTCTACTACAAGCCCTGTTTGTGTGAGATTTGCAAATCATCCGCCGTATTAAAATTGTATTAGGAGCCAATTGTCCTTCTTTCTTTTTATCTTTTTTATTTCTTTTTCTTAATGCAAGTTTAATTCTCCTGTGAATACGTTAACCGCCTGCTAATCCCCTGCGTGCTATAATACGTCCGTTCCGGAAACAGAACTTTGGAAAGGATGGTTTCTATGAAAGACGTCATCATGATCGCGGTCTTATTGGTCTGCTTCGGATCAGTAAAGCTGCTGGCTGACTGGTGTGAGCATCAGTTCCACGAGGAATGAGAGAAGGTATTGAGTATGGGTATGATTTTATTAGGTGCGATCATCGTGCTGATGGGCGGCTATCTGGTTTACGCCCTGGTACACCCTGAACGTTTCTGACCCCAAATGTGTCATTTGTAAAGCGAGTTTCGCACAGGAGGAACAACACATATGTTACAGCTTGTCCTAACAGTGATCATCTTCATGATCATTGTCATCCCGATCGGGAACTATCTGTATCATATTGCTTCCGGCCAGCGCACCTTCGCCGATCCGGTGTTCGACCGGGTGGACGGCGGGATCTTCAAAGTGTGCGGCATTCATCCCGACAAGGGCATGAACTGGAAGCAGTATGCGCTGGCTCTTCTGCTGACCAACGCCGTGATGGTGTTTGTCGGCTATCTGGTCCTGAGAATTCAGTTTCTTCCCATCTTCAACCCCAACGGCATCGGCGCGATGGAGGAGACCCTGTCCTTCAACACGATCATCTCCTTCATGACCAACACCAACTTACAGCACTACTCCGGTGAGTCCGGCCTGTCCTATCTCAGCCAGATGCTGGTCATCACTTACATGATGTTCGTGTCCGCCGCCACTGGCTACGCCGCCTGCATCGCCTTTGTCCGCGGACTGGCTGGCAAGAGCAAGGACAACGTGGGCAACTTCTATGCTGATTTGGTCAAGGTGACCACCCGCGTTCTGATCCCTCTTTCCATCATCGGCGGCATGCTCCTGATCTGGCAGGGCGTCCCCCAGAATTTCGATCCCAACGTGACGGTGACCACCATTGAGGGGACTCAGCAGGATATCGCAATGGGCCCCGTGGCCGCGCTGGAGATCATCAAGCACATCGGCACCAACGGCGGCGGCTTCCTGGGTGCCAACTCCTCTACTCCCATTGAGAACCCCACCATCATCAGCGATCTGGTGGAGCTCTACTCCATGATGATCCTGCCCGGCGCCTGCGTGATCATGTTCGGCAAGATGGTCAAAGACCGCCGCCGTAAGACCGCCAGCTCCAGTGAGCACAGCGCCACCACCCAGGATCTGGTCAAGACCAGCGAACTGGTGAGCAAGCCCAGCTTCACCGCGAAGCTCTACGGCTCCGAGGGCCGCACCATCTTCTTCGCCATGGGCATCATCTTCCTCATCGGCCTGAGTGTCTGCTACTGGTCTGAGAGCCAGGGCAACCCGGCCTTGGCCAAACTGGGGCTGGATCAGTCCATGGGCAGCATGGAGGGCAAGGAAGTCCGCTTCGGTATTGCCCAGTCCGCCATGTTCACCACCACTACCACCTCTTTTACTACTGGCACGGTCAACAACATGCATGATACTCTGACTCCCCTGGGCGGCATGATTCCCCTGCTGCACATGATGCTCAATGTGGTGTTCGGCGGCAAGGGCGTGGGCCTGATGAACATGATCATGTATGCTATTCTCGGCGTGTTCATCTTTGGCCTGATGATCGGCCGTACCCCGGAGTACCTGGGCAAGAAGATCGAGGGCCGGGAGATGAAGCTCACCGCTCTGTGCATCATTATCCACCCCTTCCTGATCCTGGCCTTCTCTGCCTTGGCGGTCTCTACCGAAGGCGGTCTGGCCGGCATCACCAACCCCGGCTTCCATGGCCTGTCCCAGGTCCTGTATGAGTACGCCTCTTCCGCTGCCAACAACGGTTCCGGCTTCGAGGGTCTGGCGGACAACTCCTACTTCTGGAACATCACCGCCGGTCTGGCCATGTTCTTCGGCCGCTATCTGTCCATCGTGATCCAGCTGGCCATTGCCGGTTCCCTGATGCGCAAGCAGTTCGTCAACGATTCCATTGGCACTCTGCGGACCGACAGCGCCACCTTCACCATCGGCCTGGTGTGCGTTGTTTACATCTTCGCTGCGCTGACCTTCTTCCCGGCGCTGGCGCTGGGCCCCATTGCAGAGCATCTGACTCTGTGGGCTTAAGGAGGGCTTTTGAACCATGAGTAAAAAGCAGAATACAAAATTTATCACCCCTGATATCCTGAAGGGTGCGGTGAAGGGTGCGTTTATCAAGCTGAACCCCCGCTACATGATGAAAAACCCGGTCATGTTCGTAGTGGAGATCGGATTCTTCATCACCCTGCTGCTCTCCTTCGTACCAGGTTTGTTCGGCGATGCCAATGCCGAGCAGCTGCGGATCTATGATATCATTGTCTGTGCGATCCTATTTGTCACTGTTCTGTTTGCCAACTTCGCGGAGGCCGTGGCTGAAGGCCGGGGCAAGGCCCAGGCGGCCTCTCTGAAAAAGACCCAGAAGGATACCCAGGCACACCTGCTCCACGAGGATGGCACTCAGACCATCGTCTCCTCCAGCGAGCTGAAGAAGGGCGATGTGGTCCTGGTCAGCGCCGGCGAGATCATTCCCAACGACGGCGAGGTCATTGAGGGCATTGCCTCGGTGGATGAGTCCGCCATCACCGGCGAGTCCGCCCCCGTGGTCCGGGAGAGCGGCGGCGACTTCTGCTCCGTCACCGGCGGCACCACCGTTGTGTCTGACTGGCTGAAGATCCGCATCACCTCTGAGCCGGGCAACAGCTTTCTGGACCGCATGATCGCTCTGGTAGAGGGTGCCTCCCGGAAGAAAACCCCCAACGAGATCGCTCTGAACACCCTTCTGGTGTCCCTGACCATCATCTTCCTGATCGTGGTGGTCACCATGTATCCCTTTGCGGTGTACAACAATGTTCAGATCCCCATCTCCACTTTGATTGCCCTGCTGGTCTGCCTGATCCCTACTACCATCGGCGGCCTGCTGTCCGCCATCGGTATCGCCGGCATGGACCGTGTCACCCGCTTCAATGTCATCGCCATGTCCGGTAAGGCGGTGGAAGCCTGCGGCGACGTGGACACTATGATCCTGGACAAGACGGGCACGATCACTTACGGCAACCGCCTGGCTGCTGATTTTTACCCCGTGGGCGGCGCCAGCAAGGAGGAGCTGATCCGCTGCGCGGTCCTCACCTCCCTGCGGGACGGCACTCCCGAGGGCAAGTCCACTGTAGAGCTGGGCCGTAAGCTGGGCTGCCAGGTGGAGGACGATCCCAAGTCCAGCTTCATTGAGTTCTCGGCGCAGACCCGCATGAGCGGTGTGGATCTCCCCGACGGCACCATCATCCGCAAAGGCGCGGCCGACGCCATCGAGAAGTACGTCACCGCCCAGGGCGGCAAAATTCCTGCCGAACTGCGCAAACGGGTGGACGAAGTCTCCTCTCTGGGCGGCACCCCCCTGACTGTTTGTGAAGGCAGCCGCATTCTGGGTGTCATCTATCTGAAGGATACCGTAAAGCCCGGCATGGTGGAACGCTTTGAGCGCCTGCGCGCCATCGGGATCAAGACCATCATGTGCACCGGCGACAACCCCCTGACTGCTGCCACCATCGCCAAGGAGGCCGGCGTGGACGGCTTCATTGCGGAGTGTAAGCCTGAGGACAAGATCACCGTCATCAAGCAGGAACAGGCCGAGGGCAAGATCGTCGCTATGACCGGCGACGGCACCAACGACGCCCCCGCTCTGGCCCAGGCCAACGTAGGTCTGGCGATGAACTCCGGCACCACCGCCGCCAAGGAAGCTGCCAATATGGTGGATCTGGATTCCGACCCCACCAAGATCCTGGAGGTGGTGGAGATCGGCAAACAGCTGCTGATCACCCGCGGATCTCTGACCACATTCTCCATTGCCAACGACATCGCCAAGTACTTCGCCATCATCCCGGCCATGTTCATGCTGGCCATTCCTGAGATGGGCGTGTTGAACATCATGGGACTGGCCTCGCCCACCAGCGCGATCCTGTCCGCTCTGATCTTCAACGCCATCATCATCCCCTGCCTGATCCCTCTGGCCATGAAAGGCGTCAAGTACCGTCCCATGTCCTCCAGCAAAATGCTGGTCCGTAACCTGATGATCTACGGCGTCGGCGGTATCATCACTCCCTTTGTCGGCATCAAGATCATCGACCTGATCATCAGTCCTCTGCTGGAAATGATCGGCTTCATCGGCTTCTAAGGAGGTTCTTCAATATGAGTACAAGCAAAGGCTCTGCGGCGGGCAGCATCCGCCAGGCAGTAGTGACCACTCTGGTCCTGCTGCTGATCTGCGGATTCCTCTTTCCCGTCCTGATGACCGGCCTGGGCAGCCTTATCTTCCCCTCACAGGCAGGAGGCAACTTGATCTATGTGGACGGTCAGCCGGTAGGCTCCCGCTTTGTGGGTCAGGAGTTCACCGATCCCCGGTTTATGAGGGGACGTCCCTCCCAGTACCACTACAATACCTACTATGTGGGTGAGGATGGCGTGAGCTACTACAATGACGGCAGCGAGTACGCCGGCCTGAGCTCTGGCTCCGCTAACTATGCCAACAGCAATCCCGCCCTGGCGGAGCGCGTGGAGGGCGACATCAACAATTTCCTGTCCGGCCACCCCAGCCTGACCGTAGGGGACATCCCCGGCGATCTGCTGACCGCCTCCGGCTCCGGCCTGGACCCCCACATCAGCCCCGCCTCTGCGGCGGTCCAGATCCCCGCGCTCGCTGAGAATACCGGTCTGAGCGAGGATCGCCTGGAAGAGATCGTGGAAGCCAACACCACCCACAAGGTGCTGGGCATCTTCGGCGAGGAGGCTGTCAATGTTCTAGGCGTCAACCTGGCCATCGCCCAGGAGCTGGGCCTCATCGGTGAGGTCAGCAAATAACGAAGTACTCTGAGACAGGCGAGCTCTGCCGGCATCCACCCGGCCGGGGCTCGCCTGCCCGGGTATCAAAAGCTTGACAGCCTGCCTCTGCATACGCTGCAAATAGGAAGGAAAAAGGAGGAACATGACATGCTGTACCCCTATCAGACTGCGGAAGAACACCGCGCCCCGCTGCGGGAGCGCGCTCTGCTCCGTCAGCCGGCGGGACTTTTGGCACTGGAGCTGGTCTGCACCATCAACGATCTTTTTACTGCGGCCCCCTCTCTGCTGTATCAGGAGGGGACAAAAGGTCTCCTCCTGCTCTACCGGGACTCTGCATGTGATACCAGCTACCTGGAGGAGGAGTGCCGTGAGCTGATGGCCTGTCTCTCCTCCCATTGGGAGACCGCTCTGTATGGCACCGCCCCCGGCGGCGAGACCGGGGAGCTCACCTTCCATCTGGAGGAGGGGAACAGAATCCTCTGCCGTACCCGCTGTGTGTCGGGCAGGCCCTTTGACCAGCTCTCCGGCCTCTGTGTAAAGCTGGAGGCGGATTCGTCAGAACATGCAGCCCGCCTCAGAGATGTGCTCGGCCAGATCCGCTATAACGCCCGCTGCTGTGCTGTGGACCGCCGTGCCGGAGCTTTTCTGGACGAAAATGAGATTCTGGAGGATCAGGACGGCAGTCTGTACCGCTACCTCACCCTGGAGGGAGACCCCAGCCCCATCGACTATCTCCAGGCCCTCTCTTTAGAGCAGAAGCAGCATCTCTGGCGCATTTTTCTTCGGGACGGCGAACAGCCCATGGAGTTTGCCTGGCTCCACGAGTTTGCCCAGGAGGGAGCGGGATTCTGCATGATGGAGTGGGAGCTCACCCTTCAGCAGGTGCTGGATGAGCTGGAATTCCAAATCATCAACCAGCCGGGGCAGTTTTATATCCTGGACCCCTCCGGAAAACAGATCACTTTTGACTTTATCCGGGGCGGCCCTGCGGAAAAGGTATTTCTGAAGATCCTGTTTCCTGTTGTGATCCCCCACGGGAGGTGAGATGGTCTTGGAAGAACATCGACCAACTCCGGAAGAAATTCTGAAAAAAATTCGAATGATCGACCCCGACGAAACGCGGGTCCGGCAGGGCAGGCTCAAGATCTTTTTCGGCTATGCGGCCGGCGTGGGGAAAACCTATGCCATGCTGGAGATGGCCCACCAGATGAAAGATATGGGCGTGGACGTAGTGGCCGGGTATATTGAGCCCCATATCAGACCCGCCACCATGAAACTGGTGGAAGGTCTGGAGTGCCTTCCTCCCCTGGTCGTATCCTACAAGGGCATCACCCTGCGGGAATTCGATCTGGACGCCGCTCTGGCCCGCAAGCCCCAGCTCATCCTGGTAGATGAGCTGGCCCATTCCAATGCACAGGGCTGCCGCCATGTCAAGCGCTATCAGGACATTGAAGAGCTGCTGCGCGCCGGGATCGATGTGTACACCACCGTCAATGTTCAGCATCTGGAGAGCCTAAACGACCTCGTTTCCAGCTTGACCGGTGTAACGGTCAACGAGCGGATCCCAGACTGGGTATTTGACTCCGCCGACCAAGTCGAGGTGGTGGATGTGGAGCCGGACGACCTGATTGCCCGGCTCGAGGAGGGCAAGGTCTACCGGGCCGCCCAGGCTCAGCAAGCCCTGGGCCACTTCTTTTCCAAGCAGAACCTTGCCGCTTTGCGGGAGATCGCTCTGCGCCGGACCGCTGACCGCCTCAACCGCACCGCCCGAAAGCAACATCCGGAGGGCTTTCTCAACCCCAGCGACCATATCCTGGTCTGTCTGTCCAGCGCCCCCTCCAATGCAAAAGTCATCCGTACCGCCGCCCGAATGGCCGAGGCCTTTCAAGGAGATTTTACCGCTCTCTTCGTGGAGACTCCGGATACCAGGGAGCTCAGCGGTGAAAATCGGAAGCGCCTGAGGGCCAATCTGAAGCTGGCGGAAGATCTGGGGGCACGGATCGCCACAGTATATGGTGATGACCCCGCCGCCCAGATCGCAGACTACAGCAGGACCAGCGGCGTGACCAAAATCGTGCTCGGCCGCACCAACCACCGCCGGCGGCGCGGCTGGTGGAACAAGAAAGCCCTGGTAGACCGGCTCACCGAGCTGGCACCAAATCTGGATGTCTACATTATCCCGGACCGACAGCCTGCCTACCGCCCCAAATGGAAGATAGCCCCCTCGGAGCTCTCCTTCTCCTGGAAAGACACCGGAAAAATGCTGGGCATTTTGGCCGCAGCCACCCTTCTGGGGGAGCTGTTTTCCCGTCTGGGCTTCGGAGAGACCAATATTGTCACCGTCTATATTCTGGGGGTGCTTCTCACCGCCACCTGGACGGAGGGCCGCCTCTATGGCATTCTCTCCTCGCTGCTCAGTGTGCTTACCTTCAACTTTTTCTTTACGGAGCCCTATTTCAGCTTGGATGCTCATCCCAGCTATGTGATCACCTTTTTTATCATGTTCCTCTCCAGCTTTCTTACCAGCTCTCTGACCATCCGGATCAAGACGCAGGCCAGGATGGCGGTACAGAAAAACTACAGCACCGAGGTCCTTTTGGAGGCCACCCAGCTGCTCCAGCAGGCATCTGGCGAACATGAGGTGCTCGCCATCGCGGTCTCTCAGCTTGGAAAGCTGCTCGACAGGCCGATCCTCTACTACCCCATGGACCCGGACGGCCAGCTGATGCAGGCCCGCATTTATCCGGAAACAGAGTCCGATCTCCTCTCCCGCTATACGGGTGGGCAGGAGAAGGCGGTGGCCGACTGGGTGTGTAAAAACAACAAGCACGCCGGGGCAGGGACCCACACCCTGCCCAATTCCAGATGCCTTTACCTGGCAGTACGAAGCCATGGCGGGCCTCAGGCTGTTGTAGGCATCCCCTGCGATGACTATCCTCTCCCCGAGGCATTTGAGCAGAATCTGATCCGCGGGATCCTGAATCAGGCCGGCATCGTCCTGGAACAGCGCCTGTCTGACCTCCGGCGAGCGGATACACCGTCCCAGGGGGACAGCCTCTAGACAAGCGTCAGCATCATCAGAATACGACCGCATGACGCCGTGGCGCCATGCGGTCGTATTCTGCCGTCCCGCTCTCTACCTCATCCCCGGACAGGGACACACGCAGAGGGAGAAGTTTTTTATTTTGTCACAGTTCCGAAAACACTGTAAGCAGGGAGCTTTTGGGGGAACTCCCCCTCCGCTGCGGACCAACAGAACTCCGGGGCCGGACCGGCCTCCCTGCCGCATTCGGTATCGCTTGTCAGACATGCAGGAATCTCTGGATGTCCCGGTCATCCCCCAGGATCAGCAGGGTCTCATCCGACTGGAAGGTGTGATTGGGGCCTGGGAGGGGCTCCAGTGTGCCGCTGCGCTTGATGGCCAGAATGTTGATGCGGTACTTCTGCCTCACCGCCAGCTGGACCACAGTCCTTCCTACCCAGGATTCCGGCACCGCCGTCTCATAGATGGAATGGTCCGGTGTCAGCTTGATGTAGTCAAACACATGGTCAGAGCTGTACCGGACCGCGGCCCAAGAGGCCGTCTGCTTCTCCGGATAGATCACGTCGTCCGCACCGTTGCGCAGCAGGAATTTGGCGTGGACGTCCCGGGCAGCCCGGGAGAGCACAAAAGGAGCGCCGTATTCCTTGAGCAGAGCGGTGGTCTCCAGGGAGCTCTGAAAGTCATCTCCAATCGCTACCACGCACAGGTCAAAGTTACTGACCCCCAGCGATGCAATGAACTGCTCACTGGTGCTGTCCCCGATCTGTGCGTTGGTCACAAAGGGCAGGGCGTCGTTGATCCGCTCTTCATTCCGGTCCACCGCCATTACCTCATGGTGCAGTTCCCGGAGCTTCTGGGCCATATGGCGGCCGAACCGCCCCAGCCCGATCAAAAGCACTGACTTCATGATTTGTTCCTCTCCGATCTCATCCTATGGTGACCCGCTCCTGGGGGAATTGGGACAGCTCCGGTGCGCCTTTGGCCGTGACCGCATAGATCATGGTCAGGCCGCCCACACGCCCGAAATACATCAAAAAAATCAGGATCAGCCTGGACGCCCCGGAGAGCTCCGGCGTGATCCCAAGCGACAGGCCAACGGTACCAATGGCGGACGCCGCCTCAAACAGCGCCGCCATCAGGGGTACGCCATCTATGCAGCAGATCAGGATGCCCCCTGTCAGGAACAGGAGCAGATAAAGCAGGAAGATGGCAGAGGCGTTTCGGATCGACTCATCTGCGATGCGCCTTCCAAAGCACTGGGGCCGCTCCTTATGGCGGAAAACTGCCCGGATCCCCAGCAGCATCACCGCCAGCGTAGTGGTTTTGAAGCCGCCTGCTGTGGAACCCGGTGAACCGCCCACCAGCATCAGCAGGATGATCAGCAGCTGGGCGGGCTGGCTCAGGCCAGTCAGATCCACTGTGTTGAAGCCTGCGGTGCGCGGTGTCACGGACTGAAAAAACGCGGCGTTGATCCGCTCCCACAGGGACATGTCCACCCACTGCCCCTGTTCGAACTCATACAGCAGAAAGAACAGGAGCCCTGTCAGGATCAGGGCCAGCGTGGTGGTCAGGATCAGCTTGCTCTGCAGCCGGTAGCGTCGAAAGTGGAGCTTGTGCTCCCTGATGTCATTCCAGGTGAGGAAGCCGACGCCGCCAATTATGATCAGAAAAGCGATCACATTGCTCACCAAAGGATCGCCTACGTAGTCTGTGAGGGAAGAAAACGGGGAGTTTACTCCCATAAGATCAAAGCCCGCATTGCAGAACGCGGACACTGAGTGAAACACCGCGTACCAAAGTCCTCTTCCAAGACCAAATTGCGGGCAGAACCGCAGGGCCAGAAGCAGGGCCCCGACCCCTTCGATCAAAAAGGCGGTTTTTAGGATAAACCCCGTCATCCGCACGATGCCGCCCACCTGAGGGGCGGAAATGGACTCCTGCATCACCCACCGCTGCTTCAACCCGATCCGTTTGCCCGCAAACATGAAAATCGCCACCGCGATGGTGACCACTCCCATTCCGCCCACCTGGATCAGCAGAAGAATGACCAGCTGCCCAAAGGGTGACCAGTAAAGCGCCGTATCGTGGAGCACCAGTCCGGTCACACAGGTGGCGGAAGTGGCGGTGAACAGCGCATCCCCAAATGAGGCCCCTCCGGGCTCCTGGGTGGAAAAGGGCAGCATCAGCAGCACTGCCCCAGTAAAGATCAGCAGCAGGAATCCTAAAATAATGATTTGTGCCGGTGTGACACGGTCATGTTTGAAAGACGGCACAGAATCCCCCCGCAGCATGCATCATGCTCCTGTTCCCTTCTGATATGTTCCTATGCGGCTGTTCATCCAGGGCCCGGCTGTCCGCAGGGCGGGCAGCCGGGCCACGCGCTGTCCCGCATTTATTTCTTATTATATCACATCGGACATTAGCGCCAGATTAAGAGAATTTTCCGTGCATAAATACTGTATTAATAAAGATTCCTTAATGTAATCTTTACACCCCGTCAAAAATGCCAATGTTATGCTGATACCACCTGTGTTATACTATAATATATAAACGACCCAAGCAAGAGACGAGGTGATACCTTGCGTTCTGATCCTCAGCCCCGCCCTGACGGGCTGACTCCCGGGGACCACACTTTGGAACAGGAGTCCTCCGGCCGACTGAAGATCTTTTTTGGCTACGCCGCCGGAGTGGGGAAGACCTACGCTATGCTGGACGCCGCCCTCCGCGCAAAAGAGGCGGGCACGGACGTTGTGCTGGGCTTTCTGGCACCCGCCGCCTATCCTGATACCCTGGCACTGGCCGGAGGACTGGAACGGCTCCCGCCCCTCATCCCTCCCGGTGGAGGGCAGGGCGAATTTGACCTGGACGGCGCCCTCCGCCGCCGTCCCCAGCTGATCCTAGTGGATGAGCTGGCCCACTCCAACAATAAGGGAGCCCGCCACGCCAAGCGCTACCAGGATATTGCCGAGCTGCTTCGCGCGGGCATTGACGTCTATTCCACCATGGATGTGCAGCAGCTGGAAAGCCTGAGCGATGTGGTCTCCTCCATCACCGGCTTCTCCGCCCCGGAGCGCGTCCCGGACCAGGTCTTTGACTCTGCTGACCAGGTGGAGATCGTCGATCTGGAGCCCTCCGACCTTCTGGCGCGCCTGCGGGCCGGGACCATCGGCGGAGGGGAAGGGCACCTTTTGACCGAGCAGACCTTGGCCGCCCTGCGGGAGCTCTCCCTGCGCAGGACCGCTGACCGCCTGGAGCGGAAGCCCTCCGGTGGGGACAGATATCCCCCCAGGGCCCGGGAACACATTCTCATCTGCCTGTCCGGCTCTCCCTCCAACGAGAAGGTCATCCGCACTGCTGCCAGGATGGCAGAGGCATTTCACGGCGCCTTTACCGCGCTTTTCGTGGAGACTCCTTCCTTTCAGGGCCAGAGCGACAAGGAACGCCGGCAGCTGCGGAACAATCTGCATCTTGCAGAGGAGCTGGGCGCCCGGATCAGCACGGTCTACGGGGATGACCCCGCCATTCAGATCGCGGAATACGCTAAAGTCAGCGGGATCTCCAAGATCGTGCTGGGCCGCAGTCCCCAGAAACGCGGCCCCCTCCTGGGCGCCAAGAGTCTGATGGACCGTCTGGGAGAGCTGGCTCCTGACCTGGATATCTACATCATCCCGGACCAGGTCCAGCGGCCCGCCCGCCACTCCTGGCAGCCCTATCTTCTCCAGGAGCGCTTCTCCGTCCGAGATCTTTTCAAGGCCCTCCTGATCCTGGCTGCCTGCACCGCCGTGGGCTTTCTCTTCCAGCGAGCGGGCTTTTCCACTGAAAATGTGATCATGGTCTATATCTTGGGCGTCCTCACCATCTCCATGGCCACCACGGGGCACAGCTACAGCCTGCTGGCATCCCTGTGCTCCGTCTTCATCTTCAATTACTTTTTTACCTACCCCTATTTTACTTTGATGAGCGACCCCAGCTATATCGCCACCTTTGCCGTCATGCTGACCGTAGCGCTGCTGGGCAGCTCTCTTACCACCCGTGTCAAACGGCAGGCCATCCAGAGCGCCCAAAAGGCATACCGCACTGAGATCCTGCTGGAGACCAGCCAGAAGCTCCAGAAGGCGGAGGGGAGCCGGGAGATCCTGGCGGTCACGGCCACCCAGTTGAAAAAGCTGCTGGAGCGGGACGTCCTGATCTATTCCGCCGACGAGGACAGATTGGAGCAGGAGGCCATGCTGTTCCCCGTTTCCAAAGGCGGGGATATGTCTGCATATCTCACTTCCTCAGAGCGGGCGGTGGCGGAGTGGGTCTGGAACAACAACAAGCACGCCGGCGCTACCACCCACACCCTTCCCAGCTCTAAATGCCTCTACATTGCGGTCCGCGGCTCTGACAAGGTGCTGGCGGTGGTTGGCATTGCCATCCCCAATGCTCAGAAGGTGGACTCCTTTGAAAAAAATCTGACAGTAGCCATCCTGGACGAGTGCGGACTGGCGCTGGAAAAGGAGCTGACGGCGCGCGCCAAGCAGCAGATCGAGGAGCTGGCCCATCAGGAGACCCTGCGCGCCAATCTGCTGCGGGCCATCTCCCACGACCTGCGCACCCCACTGACCAGTATATCTGGGAACGCCGGCATCCTGATGGAGAACGGGGCCGTGCTGGATGAGGAGAAGCGGCGCTACCTGTACCGCTCCATCTACGATGACTCCATGTGGCTCATCAACCTGGTGGAAAATCTGCTCTCCCTCACCCGGATGGGCAACGGCTCTGTTTCTCTGAACATCCGCCCGGAGCTTCTGGATGAGGTCTTTCATGAAGCCCTGTCCCATCTGGACCGCAATGCGGAGCAGCACCATATCTCTGTAGAACTGGAGGACGATTTGTTGATGGCGGATATGGACGCCCGGCTCATCGTCCAGGTGGTCATCAATCTGGTCAACAACGCTATCAAGTACACCCCTGCCGGTTCCCATATCTCCTTGTCCGCTGTCCGGGCCGGTCCTTTTGTGCAGGTCGAGGTCTCCGATGACGGTCCAGGTATTGCGGACAGCGCCAAGCAGAAAATATTTGATATGTTTTATACCGCGGACAACTCCCGCGGAGATGGCCGGCGGGGGCTGGGCCTGGGGCTCTCCCTGTGCAGGTCCATCATCACCGCTCACGGCGGTGAGATATCAGTTCAGGATCATCAGCCCCACGGGTCAGTATTTCGTTTCACCCTGAGGGCCTCGGAGGTAAAAATGTATGAATAAGCCGCACATTCTTATGGTAGAAGACGACGCAGCGGTGGGAAACCTCATCGCCACCACTCTGGAGACCCAGAACTATCAGTTCCATCGGGCCAAGACAGGGGCCAGTGCTCTGGTGGACGCCCTCTCTTACCGCCCGGACGTCATGCTGCTGGACCTGGGCCTGCCCGACATGGACGGGGTAGACATCATCAAAAAGGTCCGCACCTGGAGCAACCTGCCCATCATCGTCATCTCCGCCCGGAGCGAGGACAGCGACAAGGTGGCCGCGCTGGACGCCGGCGCCGATGACTATCTGACTAAACCTTTCTCCGTGGACGAGCTCCTGGCCCGGCTCCGGGTCGCCCTGCGCCGGGTCCGCTATGACAGCCAGAAGGTAAGTGAGGAAGCCAGCCTCTACGAGAACGGGAACCTGAAGATCGACTATGCTGCCGGCTGTGCCTATCGAGATGGGGTGGAGATCCATCTCACCCCCATCGAGTACAAGCTGCTCTGCCTTTTGGCTCGAAATACCGGGAAGGTCCTCACCCACAATTTTATCCTCAACGAGATTTGGGGCAGCTCCGCCTTTTCGGATACCCCCTCTCTCCGCGTCTTCATGGCCACTCTGCGCAAAAAGCTGGAGGTGGACCCCAGCCACCCCCAGTATATCCAGACCCACATCGGCGTGGGCTACCGCATGATCCGCCAGAAGCAGGAGGACGAGGCCTGACCTCTGCACCTGCGTCCCTGACTGTCCGTTCCCTGCGTCTTGCAGGGGGCGGGCAGTCTTTTTCTTCCCAGCGGGCGGTGGGTCCCTGCCTGAACTAACACACTCTTAATTCCAGAGGCAGAATCCTAGGGTCACATTAACTGAAATTCTGTTACGATACCGCCATAACAAAGAAGGGATCGTGAGACACGCTTATGATTGAGTTTCAAAATGTGTCCATGGCGTACAAAGATAGGCCCGTTCTGAACCACGTGGATCTTACCATTCAGGACAGTGAATTTTTTGTTCTCATCGGCTCCAGCGGCTGTGGAAAAACCACTCTTCTCAAGAGCATCAACAAGCTGCTCAATGTGCAGAAGGGCAAGCTGCTCATCAATGGGACGCCGGTGGACCGCATCAAAACAAATCAGCTGCCCAACCTGGTGGGCTATGTCGTTCAGGCCGGCGGCCTCTTCCCCCATCTGACCGTGGAGGAAAATATTGCGCTGGTCATGCGCATCGCCGGCTACCCCAGCGAGCGGATCTCTGAGCGGGTGACTGAGATGCTCCGGATGGTCGATCTGGACCCGGACGCCTACCGCAACCAATACCCCTCTCAGCTGTCCGGCGGGCAGCAGCAGCGCGTGGGAGTAGCCCGGGCCTTTGCGGTGGACCCCCCCATCGTTCTGATGGATGAGCCCTTCTCCGCTCTGGATCCCATGACCCGGGCCGAGCTGCAGGACGAGATCCATACGCTCCAGAAAAAAACAAAAAAGACTGTCGTATTCGTCACCCACGACATGGACGAGGCCATCAAGCTGGCCGACCGCATCTGCATTATCCAGGAAGGGCACATCGTCCAGTGCGACACCCCGGAGCGGATCCTGAAAGCTCCCGCCAATCAGTATGTCACGGACTTTATTGGTGCCAACCGTCTGTGGGCCAACCCCGAGTATATCCGGGCCCGGGACATTATGCGCCGCCGTCCCATCACCATCTCCAGGGGGCGGACTGTGCTCCAGGCTCTGCAGATCATGCGCCAGAGCGGCGTGGACAGCCTGCTGGTGGTAGACGGCCGGGACCGTCTGCTGGGGGTCCTCTGGCTGGAGGAGCTGATGTCGGAGAAAGACGGCTCTGGCTCCGCCGAGACCTACCTCTCCGATGACTACGTCGCGGTGGAGGGGGATACCACTCTCAAAGAGATCATCTCCACCATCGACTACGATGTGTCCGGCATTATCCCCGTGATCGAGCACGACCGGACTCTTGTGGGATTTTTGACCAAGAGCAGTCTGCTGGCCACTATGAGCAGGCAGTTCGTCCCTGAGCATACTGCGGGAGAAAGGAGCGGAGTTATATGGGCAGCAGCAGCGCATTGATAGAGTCCCCCGCATCGTGGTGGGACAGTCTGGCGGAGAATTTCCTTCCCTATCTGACGATCTATGCAGAGGAGTGGGACAGTCTGGTGGAGGAATTCCTGCGCCACCTGGCCATGACCTGCTTCGCCGTGGTTCTGGCCCTCATCATTGCCGTCCCCCTGGGTATCTTCATCACCAGAAGCAAAAAGGTCTCCAGCGTGGTCATCGGCATCGCCAATGTGATGCAGTCCATCCCCTGTATGGCCCTGCTTGCCATGGGGATCCCCTTTCTGGGCGTCGGTGAGACACTGGCCATCTTCATGGTGTTTGTCTATGCGTTCCTCCCCATTCTGAAAAACACCTACACCGGGATCTCCAGCATCTCTCCTGTCTCCCTCGAGGTGGCACGGGGCATCGGACTGACCCGCATGCAGCAGCTGGGCCGAGTGGAGCTGCCCATGGCCACGCCCTATATCATGTCCGGCATCCGTATCGCTGCCGTGGGTGCGGTAGGCACCATGACCATCGCCGCTTTCGCCGGAGCCAACGGACTGGGCTGGTTCATTATGCTGGGTATGAACTCCCTCAATTATCCTATGACTGTCATGGGGGCGGTCGCCTCCGCTGTGATGGCCCTCACTCTGGATTACCTCCTGGGCCGTGTGGAACGGGCCCTCACCAGCGAGGGGCTGCTGCCTCAGGACCAGATCAAAAACCTCAGCAAAGCTGTCCGGACCCGCCGCAAGGCAGTGGCAGGCGGGCTGTGCTTTGCCCTGGTCGCTGTCTCCGCGGCATCCTATGCCGCCATCATTGCCTGAGCCTATCTGGGCTGATCTCTTGATTTTAAAATCCAAAATAAGAAAAAGGAGTTTCTTGCGTCATGAAAAACCTGAAAAAAATCACCTGCGCTCTCACAGCGGCTGCGCTGTCCCTCTCCCTTGCCGCCTGTGGCTCTTCCGGCAGCGGAAGCGGGTCTGTTTCTTCTGCCCCCTCCAGTACCGGAAGCGGCGACAAGACCATCGTGGTAGGCACCTCCAACTTTACTGAGGTCAATATTCTGGGTGAGCTCTATACCGAGCTGATCGAGGCCAACACCGATTACACGGTGGATCAGCGCTTCGGTCTGGCCGGGGCCGCCGTCTGCTTTGACGCCTTGGAACAGGGAAGCATCGATATGTTCGTGGAGTATACCGGGACCGCCCTGATGAATCTGCTGGCCCAGCCCATGAATACCGATAAAGACGTAGTTTGGCAGACTGTCAGCGATATGATGATGAAAGACCACAACATCTATACCTCCGCTCCTCTGGGCTTCAATAACACCTATGTGATGAGCGTCAAGCCCGAGACCGCCGAGGCCTATGGCCTGACCACTCTGTCTGATCTGATCGAGAAGTCCCCTGAGCTTCGGCTGGGATGCACCGTAGAGTTTATCCAGCGCGAGGACTGTCTGCCTCTTCTGGAAAGCCAGTACAACGCCGAGTTCAAGGATGTCACCGGACTGGATGCCAGCCTGCGCTACACTGCCATTGAAAACGACGAGGTGGACGTGGTGGACGCCTTTGCCACAGATGCTCTGCTCTCCAAGCTGGGGCTGACCACTCTGGAGGACGACCTGGGCTTCTTCCCCCCCTACTACGCTGTAAACTTCGTAAATGCCGATCTGATCCAGTCTGATCCCGCTCTGGCCGAGGTCCTCTCCAAGCTGGACGGTGCCATTGACGAGGCTACCATGGCTGCCATGAACGCTCAGGTAGATGTGGACGGCATGAGCGCCAAGGAGGTCGCCCATCAGTTCCTGGTGGACAACGGCCTGATTCCCGCCTGATCGTCCGCTTTCCTACAGATTTGCTCCCGGAATATCCCTTTGGGGTATTCCGGGACCATTTCATAAATTGGATTGATAAGGGTGGGACTGTATGGTACAATATAAGCAGGCGATGGGACTTCGGCGGCACAGCGGCCAGATTGTCAAAGATATGTCCCTCATTGTTGTCGGCTCCCTGCTGTTTTCCGTATCCATGAACTGTATTATTCTGCCTTCCGGAATGTACAGCGGCGGATTTTTAGGGATCGCACAGCTTCTGCGCATGGTTTTGCTCTCTGTTTTCCCGTCTCTCCAGTCTGTGGGGGACGTGGCCGGCATCATTTACTTTCTGCTCAATGTCCCCCTGCTCATTCTGGCCTGGTCCAGATTTGGACATCTTTTTTTTGCAAAGACCGCCCTGTGTGTGGCCTGTTACAGTATTTTTCTGGCCCTGATCCCTATTCCTCAGTCTGGTCTGTTCGATGAGCATCTCACCGCCTGTGTCATCGGCGGCCTCGCCTGCGGCGCTGGCGCCGGCCTGACCCTCACCTCTGGCTGCTCTGGAGGCGGAGAAGAGATCCTGGGGCTGCTCTGCCTTCAGAAGCACCCCCTTCTGAGCGTTGGCCGTATCTCCATGGCCCTGAACTTTGCAGTTTATGGGGTCGGTTTTCTGTTTTTTGACCGGCAGGTGGTGGTGTACAGCATTCTGTTCACCTGCGTTACTTTTCTCTGCTTGGACCGGGCGCACCTGCAAAATGTGATGGTCACTATGCTTATCATCACCAAAAAGCCGGAGATGGAGCAGCTGGTCTTTGAATATGTGGGCCGCGGCGTTACAAAATGGGAGGGAGAAGGGGCGTACAGCGGAGAGCAGACGGAGATGCTTCTCACAGTGGTCTCCAAAAAGGAAGCTCTTCAGCTTCGTAAGGCGCTGCAGAAGCAGGACCCAAACATCTTTGTCATTCTGGATGACAACATCTCAGTGGTAGGGAATTTTCAAAAGCGGGTCTGACCTGGTCTGGCCCTGCGGGAACAAACAAGGAGGTCTTACATGGAACGGCACAGTGGGAAATTGGTTTTGGCTATCCTCCAGGGGGAAGATTACGAGGATACGGTCTACGAGCTGAATCAAAACGGCTTTTTTGTTACGATGCTCAGCTCGACCGGAGGATTTCTAAAAAAGCACAGCACCACCATCATGATCGGCGTTGAAGAGCCCCGTCTGGATGAGGTGCTGGACATTCTGAAGCGCCGGGCGGGTCAACGGAAAGCCACGGTCTACCAAAGCTTTTCTATCCCCATGGGGCACCCCTACCCTCCTCTCATGCCCGCCACCCCTGTTGTGCAGGATGTGGGCGGTGTGGTCGTCTTTGTAATGGATCTTCAGCATATGGAAAAGTTTTGACTCTCCCTGCTCCCAGCGCAGCGGCCGTCTTCCCTGCAACATCGGTCGGATTTTAGGGCATACTGTGCCAGGGGTGATCTTTATGGCAAAGCGCAGAGCACGCAGGCCGTCCCATATGGAGGACCTGCGCCTCAATCCTCAGCTCCGCCTGTGTGCCAAATTCGACGAGACCAGCATTGCCAAATTTCCCGTTGCCGCACCCAAGGAGATGGGGATGCGTGTGCTGGACAACTGCGCCGAAGAGCATATCATGTGACCTTGCCGCGCCCTGAGGCGCAGTCTGCCCGCCGTTTCCCCCCCGCGCCAGGCGCCGGGGCGGAGCGGCGGGCAGTTCTCTTTCCCCCGATTGCGTCCCGCTTCTCCAAGTGATATTCTCAGGCATAACAAAGCCTCCATGTTTTCTACTCATGTGCTCATGAGCGGTATAACATGGAGGTTTCTTCGACAAATTGATAAAAAGAAAAGCTACATTTCGGCCTCGTTTATAAGATCAAAATATAGCTTTTAACTTGGAATATGTGGACAAAAAAGATGTAGTGGCTACAGGTCTGTGCCAAAAACCAAACCGAACCCGCTACGCTGGGCTTCGGTTTGGAAGCGAGGAGCAGCAAAGTGAGTGCGCGATAAGTTTTGTAATGAAACGAAAAAACTCGTCGCAAGCGATACGACGCTTGCGACGAGTGGTACGGCTGAAGGGATTCGAACCCCCGACCTTTTGGTTCGTAGCCAAACACTCTATCCAACTGAGCTACAGCCGCATACCGCAGGAGAAGTATCTCTCGCTGACAGCTTATAAATAATAGCACATATTTTTCGATTTGGCAAGTACTATTTTTATTTTTTTCAAATTTTTTCTTCCTTCCTCCTCTCCCCTGTTCTGCCCAGCTTTTTTCCGCCTTTTCCCCCTCGATGCCCCCTCTTTTCTCTCCGCCGCATCTCTTTTCCTGCACGGAAAAAGCACTCGGCACACCGGTCTGCACCGGTGTGCCGAGCACCTGTTTGAAACTGTAATCGCTTTAAATCAGCCGCCGAAGACCTTGATCATAAATCCAGCGGCACAAGCGGAACCGATGACGCCGGCCACATTGGGTCCCATAGCGTGCATCAGCAGGAAGTTGGAGGGGTTCTCCTTCTGTCCCACCACCTGTGACACACGGGCCGCCATAGGCACGGCGGACACGCCGGCAGAGCCAATCAGCGGATTGACCTTGCCACCAGTCAGAACATACATCAAATCGCCCAGCAGCAGGCCGCCAGCAGTGGACAGCAGGAAAGCCGTCAGACCCAGAGCGATAATGGACAGGGTCTCAACAGTCAGGAAGCTGCTGGCCGTAGCCTTAAAGCCCACGGACAGGCCCAGCGGAATCGTCACGATATTGATCAGAGCGTTCTGAGCGGTATCAGACAGACGCTCCGTGACACCACACTCACGGAACAGGTTGCCCAGCATGAGCATACCAATCAGAGGTGCAGTATCGGGGATCAGCAGCACTACGAAGATGGTCACGGCAATGGGGAAGATGATCTTCTCAGTTTTGGAGACCACACGCAGCTGACTCATCTTGACCTGACGCATTTTCTTAGTGGTCATCAGCTTCATCAGCGGGGGCTGGATCATGGGGATCAGGGCCATGTAAGAGTATGCCGCGATGGCAATAGCCGGCAACAGCTCTACCGCCAATTTTGATGCCGTCAGGATAGCAGTGGGGCCGTCTGCGCCGCCGATGACGCCGATGGCGGCAGCCTCAGCGGGAGTAAAGCCCAGGACCAGCGCCATCAGGAACGCTGCGAAGATGCCCAGCTGCGCAGCAGCGCCCAGCAGCAGGGACATGGGGTTAGCCAGCAGAGGACCAAAGTCGGTCATGGCACCGATGCCCATAAAGATGATGGACGGGTAAATGGCGTATTGGACACCCTGATAGAGTACCCACATAAAGCCTACTGTTCCACTATGGGTAGCGGCATCATAGACGGGCTCGGCAAACAAGCCGGTAATGGGCAGGTTGGCCAGCAGCATACCGAATGCGATGGGGACCAGCAGCAGGGGCTCAAAGCCCTTGCCGATACCCATGTACAGCAGGACACAGGCAATGACGAGCATGACCACGGTCTTCCAGTCCAGAGCGGCAAAGCCAGAACCGCCAGCAATCGCAAAAATGACTTCTTTCAGAAATTCCATACTTCACCCCTCCTCTCAACCGATGGTGACCAGCAGGTCATCGGTGTTCACAGCAGTACCCACAACGGCAGAGACGGCCTTCACAGTTCCGTCCACGGGAGCGGAGACCTCGATTTCCATCTTCATGGCCTCCAGCACCACCAGCACATCGCCGGCCTTTACAGCCTGGCCCACAGAGCACTCCACCTTGAAGATGTTTCCGGGCATGGGGCTGTTGACGGCCGTCTCTCCGGCGGCCACAGCGGCAGGAGCCGCAGCAGGCGCGGGGGCGGCAGCAGGAGCAGGTGCGGGGGCCGCAGCAGGAGCAGCAACAGGGGCAGGGGCAGCGGCGGCAGGAGCCGCACTGATGTTGGTGATCTGGAAGGAGTTGGGGGACATCCCGGACTCCTCAGCCACAGCGGCCATCATCACCGCAACCAGCTCACCCTCATCCACCGCAGGGGCGGCGGGGGCTGCTGCCGGTTTGGCGGCAGGGGCAGCGGACTTGGGAGCGGGTGCGGCAGGAGCCTTTCCCTTGCCCTCGATAGCGGCCACGATCTTGGAGATCACCAAAATGACCGCCATCAGCATGGCAAGCATCACAAAGACGATCAGCAGACCGGACACAGCTACCAGCAGGGCCTCACCAACACCCAGAGGTTCAAACGGGTTAATAATTGCTTTATCAACACTAGGCATGTATCTGTACCCCCTACTTTTAACCCAGGGTGACCAGCAGATCGTCAGTGTTGACAGCGGTGCCCACAGTGGCGGCCACGGCCTTGACGGTGCCGTCCACGGGGGCGGAGACCTCGATCTCCATCTTCATGGCCTCCAGCACCACCAGCACGTCGCCAGCCTTCACGGCCTGGCCCACGGAGCACTCCACCTTGAAGATATTGCCGGGCATGGGGCTGTTGACAGCCGTCTCACCGGCGGCCACAGCGGCGGGAGCAGCAGCGGGCGCCGGAGCGGCGGCGGGGGCGGGAGCAGTAGCGGGCGCGGGGGCGGCGACAGGAGCGGCAGCCACAGGGGCGGCCACGGGAGCGACAGCGGCAGGAGCGGCGGCTCCAGTCTTTTCCACAGTCACGCTGTAAACTTTTCCATTTACAGTTACGTTGTAGTTCATAGTCTATCTTTCCCCTTCTTTGATTATTTTATGGTCACCGGCTTGGGCCGGGCGCAGGCCCCTCCCAATCGGACGTCCATTTTCCCGGACTCCCCCTGTTCCCGTGACGGGACACAGGGGGAGAAACCCGAAATTGGTGGCATTATATCACTTCAGCGGGAATTTTTCAAGGGTTTCGGCCCAGAAGACCGATTTTCTGCATGGGATCTTTACAGCACGTCGGCAAATGCCTGGATGGCGGTGCTGGCCTGCCCGAAGTCCCGCATCTGCTGGTCCACACCCAGCTTGATGTGGGGCACGCCGGCCTCGTCCAGCGCCTTCTTCAGATAGGGGTACTCCATCTCTTCGGGGTCGCAGAACTGCTGCATGAACAGGACCACGCCCTGGGCACCGCTGTCCTTGGCCAGCTGGGCTACGAACTCGCCCCGGCGGTTCTGGCTGGAGTGCTCATCGTAGAGCAGGACATCATAGTCCTGATCAGCGAACTGCTGGGCCAGGGCCATCATGGGATCGCCCTCCTCGCTGGCGTCCACCCGGAAAGCGCGGCTCTCTTGGGCCACGTCGTCGGCGGCAATGGCAATGTTGTTGTCGTCAAAGATCTGGAGCAGCTTGGGGTTGTCGCAGATGATGCCGGAGGTGACGATCTTTCTGCCCTTCCAGTTGGCTGCGGGCAGCTGGGCCAGCTCGGCGTTCAGGGCCTCCAGCTTCTCGGCGTAGACGGCGGGCTCCATGAACCAAGCGGAGCGCAGCACGGCGGAGCGGCTGACGGCGGAGATGACATCACAGTGCTCGCTGGCCAGCTTGACGAAAGCCCGGCGGGCGGCGCGGCTGCGGTTCATCACCTTGATAGCGGCCCGCAGGTCGTCATCGGTGATCTCCTTGCCGGCAATCTTCTCCAGCTCAGACTTGACGTGCATGTACTGGTCCACCGTGAACTGCAGGCCGAAAGCGGGCTTGCGGTACTGGGGATGGGCCAGGAAGATGCAGGGCAGCTTGTCGCTCATGGCCACGCGGATGTTCTGGCTCATGGGCCGCAGGGTATCACAGATGGTGGGGGTGATGACGCCGTCCAGCTGATCCAGGGTGCCGTCCAGCAGCATCTCCAGCGCCAGCTGGGCGATGGTGCAGTAGAAGGTGGCGCAGTACTCCTTAGCCAGAGCAATGGTCTTCTTGTTGCTTCCCCAGATGCCCATGGGCACCATGCCGGCGGCCACCACCAGCTCGGCAGGGGCATAGTAGGGCAGCATTCCGATCACCTTTTTGCCCTGCTTCTTGTACTCGCTCAGCACACGGTAGGGGTGCTCGGAATACTCCTTGAACTTGTTCAGCAAAACCTCGGTGCTCATTTCGCCTCGGCCTCCTTCTTCGCTTGATTGGCCTCCATGGCCTCCACCAGGCCCTGGACACGGGTCTCATACTGGGCCTCGTTGAAGTTCCGGGGGTCAGCCTGGTCTCCGTCAAAACCGGCACAGGGGACACCCAGATCCTTGGTAAAGCGGCGCTGCATCTCGGCCATGTAGCCGGACCAGGGCTTGCAGGAGCGGTTGTAGTGGACCAGCACGCCGTCCACCTTGTTGTCCCGGCAGATGCCTTCGCGCCAATCCACGCCCTGCTCGATACACACGGAGTTGGGGGCCTTGTAGTAGGCGCGGACCATCTCGTCCATATTATTGTACACAAAGCCGAAAGCGGGGGCATACACCACGGCGGTGACGTTGACGCCATGCTCCTTCAGAGGCTTGAACAGATTGGGCAGCTTGGGCCAGCAGGGAATGCCCTCGAACATGACACGGTACTTCTCAGGGAAGGGGGTGGTGGAGGTGCCGTTCTTGACGGCCTCCTCCAGGTCCTTCTCCAGCAGCTCAAAGGCCTCGGCGGCGGCCACCTTGCCGCGGGCAGTCACTACGTCGGCCATGTGGTTGAACAGATCGAAGCCGCTGTAGGGGGAGGGTTTGTACTGCAGGTAATCGCACACCCGCAGCCAGGCCTGGGCGGTGCGGTTGGCATTGGCGCAGGCCTGCTCAAACTTCTTCTCGTCGAACTTCTTGCCGGTCAGCTCCTCCAGCTGCTTGATGGCGGAGTCGAACTGGGCGCGGACATAGGCCACATTGGTGTCATGGACATCAACAGTGTTGTTGTAGGGGATATCGATCATGATCAGGGGGATGTTGCGCATGCGGGCGATGTTCTCATACCACTTGGTCATGCAGTTGCAGATGTTGTTGCAGCAGAGCATGAAGTCGGGCTGAGGCATCTGCATCTGGCGGTAGGGCTTGATAGCCGCCTTCCGCAGCTCCTTCTCCCGGCCCTCAGGCAGGGCCTCGATCTCATAGATGTCGTCCAGCACCGTGTAGGGCTGCATGGTCTTGGGGTCCTTCTTGGGCTTGCCGGTCTCGGGGTCAATGACCACGTTGCCGTTCTCGTCCTTCAGGGGTTTGCCGCTGTTGGGGTTGATGACATACTCACCGGTCTCCAGGTCCACCTTGCGGGAAGCACGCTTGCCGGCGGCGTAGGCCAGGCTGATGCGGGCGTAGCCGCAGATGTCGTTGTCAAAGCCCAAGTCCTCGGCAGCCTTGCACATGATCTCGCCGTCCCGGTTGGCGGCAATGCCGGCAGCCTGGTTCTCGGGGTACATGACGTTCAGATCAAAGGCCTCGGCCAGCTCACAGGGGAACTTGGAGCTGGACCAGCCCACCAGCTTGCCCTCGGCCTTGGCCTTGCGGGCGTCGGCGTACACATCCTCGACGACCTTGCGCAGCGCCTGAACGCCGGGGCTTACAGTTTTAGCCATTGTTCTTCTCCTCCTCACTAGATTCACTAGAAAAATCAATGTTTCAATGTTGCGGGGCCGCTGGGAAAACAGCCCGAAATGGATCATTTCTCCCTGGTAAACGCGCCGATCCCGGCAATCACCAGTCCGATGGCCGCGACAAGGACGGCAAACTCCGTTCTATCCATCAGGTCACTTATGACTGGCAGCCATATCCCTGACAACAGCAGTACTACGGCGAACAGGATCAGTGCGATACCAAACAGGACTTTTTTCATCCCTTTTGCTCCTTCTGATACCTCTGATAGGCGAACAGCGCCGCCCCCAGAGCCCCGTTGTACTGGGTCAGGGGCGAGGTATAGATGATGTGGCCCAGTTCCTCCTCCAGCGCCTTGACCACGCCGGTGTTCTGTGCCACGCCGCCGGTCATGACCACCTGATCCCGGACGCCTACCCGGTGGGCAAGGCCTGCCACCCGGCTGGCCACGGAGTGGTGGATGCCGTTGATGATATCCCGTTTGTCAGTGTCCAGAGACAGCTGGCTGATGACCTCGCTCTCGGCAAAGACAGTGCAGGTAGAGCTGATGGACACGTTCTTGGTGGACTGCGCCCCCAGCGTCCCCAGGTCCTCCACCTTCACCTCCAGCACCCGGGCCATCACGTCCAGGAACCGGCCGGTGCCGGCAGCACACTTGTCGTTCATGACAAAGTTGGTCATGACCCCGTTCTCGATCTGGAGCACCTTCACATCCTGGCCCCCGATGTCGATGACGGTGTGGACTTCAGGAAAAAGGAAGCTGGCTCCTCTGGCGTGGCAGCTCAGCTCGCTCATCTGCTGGTCTGCGATCTCCAGCATGGAGTTGCGACCGTAACCTGTGGCCAGGACATAGCCCATGTCCTCCCGCTTCAGCCCGGCGTTCTCCAGTACGTCGCTGATGGCCCGCTGGGGGCCGCTGGTCCCCGCTCCCACGGGGATGAGGGACTTGCTGACCAGCTCCTTGCCATCCGCCAGGATGACGCACTTAGAGGCGGTGGAGCCGATATCGATGCCCAGCGTGTAAATTTTATCCATGGTTTCGCTCCAATGTCAGAAATTGTGTGGTCCCGCCGGAGACTGCTTTCTCCAGGACCCCCGGCGCTGTCACACCTGCGCCGGGCCGCTGCTCTCCCCCTCCGCTGGGACCGGCTGTGGCCCGGGCGGAGGGGGCGCATTTGTGTGGGAAAGGCCCTTACTTCTTCAGGTTGTCGTAGTCCCGGATGGTACGGGGCAGCAGCATCTGATGGAAGGGGCAGATGGACTCGGGGTTCTGATAGACAGCATCAGTGAAGGCCACGATGTAGTTGCGCATCATGGGCATGTCCACGATCTCGTCCACCAGGCCGGCCTGGGCGCAGAACAGAGGCTTGGACTTCACATCGTAGTCGTCGATCAGGGCGTTCATCTTATCGATGGTGGGCTGGAGATCCTTGCCCGCCTTCTGATCCTTGGCCAGACGGCCGGTGTACATGGCGTTGGCGGCGGTCTTGCCATTCATGACATTGATCTCAGTGGCGGCGGTGCCCAGGGAGAAGGCGTTGTTGTCGTTGCCCTGGGGGCCGCCCAGCACATAGTGAGCGGCGGCAGTGCCGCGGCGCAGGGTGATCTCCATCATGGGCAGCTTGCTGGTCTGGATGGAGTAGATCAGTGACTGGCCCAGACCCAGCAGCTCGGCGACCTCGGCGTCATCGCCTACGTCGATGCCAGTGGTGTCCTGGATCCAGATCATGGGGATGCGGTCGCGGGCGCACAGGGTGACGAACTCGTTCATCTTGATCAGTCCCTGGCGGTACAGCTTGCCGCCGGCGCCCATGGACTGGCCGTACTTCTCCATCTTGTACTCAGGGTAGTTGGGGAACACGCCCTGCTGGTTGGCTACCACACCCACCAACAGGCCGTCCACCTTGGCCAGACCGGTGATCATCTCGGGGCCGTAGCCCTTCTTGTACTCCATGAACTGGCTGCCGTCGAACAGGCGGGCGATGACGGAGTACATGTCATAAGGACGGTTCTTGTTGTTGAGCACCAGGTCGTACAGCTCCTCGTCGGAGACGGCGGGAGACTGGGGCGCATCCACGCGGAAGAACTCCAGGTCATAGCTGGGCAGCATATCCACATACTTCTTGATGCCGGCGATGACGCCCTCCTGGGTGTTGTACACCTCGCGGAAGAAGCCGGTCTGTCCGAAGTGGATGGAGACAGATCCGGGAGGATCGGCCCGCAGGCCCTTGGTGGCCTCGATCTGGGCCAGAGCGGCCTCCATGTCCACATGGGGCTTGGGGTTCATGCCGCCCACGATGCCGGCGCCGCCCACGGCCATGTTGGCCTTCTCATGGGCCACCAGGACGGTGGGGCTGATGGAGTGGTAGCCGCCGCCGGCGGGGTTGGTGCCGTGGATGCCCACGATGACGGGGATGCCCATCTGGTTGAGCTCGGAGTTGCGATAGAAGGGGGTGCCGCCGCCCCGGCGGTTGGGGTACACCTTCTCCTGCTGGTCCAGCTCCACGCCGGCGCACTCCAGCAGATAGATCAGGGGGATGCGCAGCCGCTTGGCGGTGTCGCTGCCCCGCAGCAGGTTGTCAGCCTGGCCGGGCACCCAGGTGCCGGCGTGCTTCTTGTTGTCGGAGGCGATGATGACGCACCACTTGCCGTTGACACGGCCCAGGCCCTTGACGATGGAGGTGGTGCCGGTCTTGTTCTTCTCGGGGTTGTACAGGCTGTTCAGGGGGCACCAGGTGCCGGGGTCCACCAGCAGGGACACCCGCTGCATGGCGGTGAGCTGGCCCTTGGCATTCATGTCCGCGTCGGCCTTGCCGTTCTCCAGGCCCTTCACGATCTGGGCGTGGATCTCCTCCTCGATGGCCTTCAGCTCAGCCACGTTTTCCGCGTTGGCGCGGACGGGCTTGCCCACCACGGGCATGTTCTGGAAGTATCGGGGCATAGAATAGTTACCCAATGTCAATTCCTCCTATGTTGGTAGTATGGTGTTCCGGAGCGGGATCTCTTATTCCTTGGGGACCTTGATAAAGGCCTGGCCGGGGTCGATCTCCTCGCGGATGACCCGGATGATCTCAGGAGAGGGGCCCTCGAAGAGCTGGGCGCGGGACACGTCCACCTCGAAGCCGGTGTTCTCCTGGACCATCTCAGGGGAGGAGAAGGGATAGTAGTAAGCCAGATACATCCGCTTGGTCTCCTCGTCGAACTTCATGATGCCCAGGTCGGTGACGACCATCTGGGGACCGCGGTTGCCGGGCAGGCCGGCGCGCTCACGGCCGCCGGGGCCGTCCATCCAGCCGCAGGAGGTGATGTAGTCGATCTTCTCCATGAAGCGGCGCTTCTGGTGCTGCATCATGATGATGGTATTGCAGAAGGTGGCGATGCCGTTGGCGCCGCCGGAGCCGGTGAACCGGGTCTGGGGCTTGACATAGTCGCCCTTGCCATAGATGCAGGTGGAGTTCACGTTGCCGTAAGGATCGATCTGGGCGCCGCCGATGAAGGCGATGAGCCGGTCAGCGTCGTGCAGCCACTCGTTGGCCTCAAAGCCGATGAAGCGGATGTTGGGCCACTGAACGGCGCAGTGAGCCATGAAGCGGTTATCGCCCACAGAACGGGGGACCTCCACAGGGGAGCAGTCCATCAGGCCGCTCTCCACGATGGGGTGGCAGGAGGGGCAGACCACCCGCTTGGCCAGAGAGGCGCCGATCAGAGGAAGGCCGGTGCCCACGATGACGATCTGATTCTCCTTGATGTTCTTCGCGATGGCATAGGCCTGCATTTCCTGCTTGGTGTACTTCGTATAATCAGCCATTGTCGTAAACCTCCCAACTCTTAGTGTCTGGTGGAATAACCCAGATGGGGCTCGTTCTTCAGGCGCATCAGACGGGCGCCGCCGATCTTGTCCAGCAGCTCGTCGTGGTCCTTCACACTGTACACCCACTTGTCCAGGTAGTCCTTGAAGGTCTCGGGGACGGCCACGCCGGCGGCGGCGTCATCGGCAGCCTTCTTGGCCCGGGCAGCGGCCTCGGCCAGCTTCTCGTCCTCGGGCTTGGCCGCGGCGGCCTTCTCAGCCTTGGCGGCAGCCTTGGCCAGCTGGGCCTTGGCGTCCTCGGCGTCCTGATACTTGGAGGCCTTGTCGTACTCCTTCAGAGCGTGGGAGTCGTTGTCGTAGTAGTTGTAGCACTGGGAGGGCCAGGCACCATAGGGGCAGTGGACCACAGCGTCCACGCACTCGCCGAAGATGCGGGTCAGGGTGGGATCGCGGCGGATGTACTCGTCGCTCACCAGCTCGTCACAGGTGACGATGACCTTGCGGGCGGCCACAGCGATGTCCACGTCATGGAACTCGTCGCCCTCGATGATGCAGGTGCCGTCGGGGCTGGCCTTCTGCACGTGGATGATGGCGGTGTCCAGCTTGGGCACGGGGACGGCCACGATCTTCTCGCCGGGGTTGAAGGGGTTGTCCATCTCCACATACTTCAGGTCGTCCACCTTGTCCAGGGTCTTGCGCTGCTCCTCGCTGATGCCCCAGTACTTGGTCAGGCCGGAGCCCTGCATCAGACGGACAGGCAGGAAGGGAAGGCCCAGGGAGGCAGCATGGAGGGCCAGCATGACCACGTCCTGAGAGTAGTCCTCATAGGCCAGCTCGCCCTTCTCAATGGCGGCGCGGAAGCGGCGGGAGACATTGGTATAGCCGGAGTTGGCGGTGTAGCAGTTGATGTAGGCCTTGACGCGGCCCTCTCCGATCATCATGTCCCAGTCGCCGCCGGCAGGACCAGCCCAGACGGTGAAGTCGCCCTGCCCCTGGCGCAGAATCTCTGCCACGGCAGCATAGGGCTTGCGGTTGGTCGTGAAGCCGCCGAAGGAGATGCAGTCTCCAGTCTCGACGTATTTCGCGATCGCATCGTGCAAGGTGTACACTTTGTTCATGGTAATACCCCCATTACAAAAGATTTGGAATGTACGGTCTCGCTTGCTTTCTTTGCTCTTCTTCCTGTTGTGAAAATTGCAATCTGCCTCATTTTCATCGTAG
Organism: Clostridium sp. DFI.5.61; assembly: GCF_024462915.1. NCBI lineage: Bacteria > Bacillati > Bacillota > Clostridia > Eubacteriales > Clostridiaceae > Clostridium > Clostridium sp. DFI.5.61. The sequence continues at coordinate 20,669 of NZ_JANGBZ010000018.1, read as the reverse complement.
GCCAGTTTATCACAGGCTCCGATGGATTTCCTTTGCTAATTTGGCAAAAAGTTTGCATATCTTCACTACGTATGTTATAATACCACAACAAAGGAAGTTGGGCAAGCCAAACCCTCTGCAATTTTACCAGAAACTTCACTTTTTTAAGGGTATTTGAGGTAGTTTCATGACCAATGTTGAATTTCATTTACAGCTGAATCACAATGTGACCTGGAACATGAGCCGCCTCCATTTCCACGACCACTACGAGCTCCTGCTCCCCCTGACCAGCCCGGGAAACATCTTCGTCAACGACCAGGTCTATCCCCTCCAGCGGGGCACCTTGTACCTCATCGGGGAGAACACCCTCCACCGCACCATCGCCACCGGCTTCCACGCCCGGTATATCCTCCATATCGGCCGGAAGGCCCTTGCCGAGCTGTCCACCCCCCAGACCGACCTGACCCAGCTGACCCACGACAGCTTCCGCCGTGCCGCCCTGTCCACCGACGAGATGACCGAGATCATCGAGCTGTTTCAGGCCCTGGAGCGCAACAAAAACGACGGCTCCTTCGGCAGCGACATCCACCAGACCATTGCCCTGCTCAACCTGCTGATCCGCGTCGCCCCTGTCCTCAACGCCTCCACCGCCGGCGAGGCCATCCGCAACAAGGACTTTCTGCGGGTGGCGCCCATCCTGGACTATATCCGGGACAACCTGGCTGAGCCCCTGACCCTGGATCAGATCGCCGGCAGGTTCTTCATCAGCAAGCACTATCTGTGCCGCATCTTCAAGTCGGCCACCGGCTTTTCCGTCATGGAGTATATCATTTACAGCCGCATCCTCCGGGCCCGGCAGCTGCTCCAGGAGGGGGTCAGCGTCCAGCAGGCGGGGGAGCTGTCCGGTTTCTCCGACAACTCCCATTTCATCCGCACCTTTGGTCATCTCACCGGCACCTCCCCCGGCCGCTACGCCAAGGAGTACCAGGCCGGCGACCAGGTCCTGCTCCGGGACCCCGACCACTCTCACGGCTGACTCTCCCACCAGTGCGCGGCCTGCTGTAAATATCAATATCCGCAAACCGCCCTTCGGAAAAAGAGGGGCGGTTTTTCCATTTTCCCGTCTCTTTTCCCTCCGCATCTCCTTCTGAGACGGGAAATGCCCCGGCAGGGCTTCCTCCCCGCCGGGGCCTCTCCTTGCTCACCGGTCCAGCGTCTGCCGGATGGCACCGATGACCAGCCTCATGGCCTTGATCCGGGCATACCGCTTGTCCACCGACTCCAGGATATGCCACGGCGCCCGCTCCGTACTGGTCCTGGCCAGCATCTCGTCCACCGCTTCCTCATAGGCGTCCCACTTCTCCCGGTTCCGCCAGTCCTCCTCCGTGATCTTCCACTGCTTCTCCGGGGTGTTCTGCCGCTCCCGGAACCGGGCCAGCTGGGTGTCCTTGTCGATCTGCACCCAAAATTTCACCACCACCGTCCCGGCATCGGTGAGCTCCCGCTCAAACTCGTTGATCTCGTCATAGGCCCGCTGCCACTCTGCCTCCGAACAGAAGCCCTCCAGCCGCTCCACCATCACCCGCCCGTACCAGCTGCGGTCAAAGATGGCGATGTGGCCCGTCTTTGGCAGGCGTTCCCAGAACCGCCACAGGTAATGCCTGGCCAGCTCGTCGTGGGTGGGGGCGGCGATGGGGATGACCTCATAGCCCCGAGGGTCCAGGGCGGAGGCCAGGCGCTTGATGTTGCCTCCCTTCCCTGCGGCGTCCCACCCCTCGTAGACGATGACCACCGGCACCTTTTTCCGGTAGAGCTCATTGTGAAGCTCCGCCAGCTCCTTCCGGCACTTCTTCAGCTGCTTCCGGTACTCCTTCTCCCCCAGGGCCTGATCCAATCTCACCTGGGACAGGGGTTCCATGGGCAGCAGGGGCCACTCCCTCTTCGGCTGCTCCGCTGCGGGCCGGCAGTCCAGGGCGGTGCAGATCTGGTGGTACAGCCAGTCCGCCGCTTCCAGCTGCGCCCGGACGGCATGGGAGCCGTCGATCACCTTCCAGCGGGCCCAGGGTGCGTCAGTGGCAGACATAAAATCCTGGAAAGCATCCAGCGTCCGCCCATAGTTCTTGTTCTGCCGCCAGTCATTTTCCCCTGCCCTCCAGGCCGTGTCCTTGTGGCTGGCTAACTTCTTCAGCCGTTTCCGCTGGCGCTCCCTGTCGATGTGGAGGAACAGCTTCACCAGCAGATAGCCGCCTGCCGCCAGCTGCCGCTCCATCATCCTCACGCTCTCCAGCCTCCGGGCATACTCCCGCTCGGACAGGCCACCCTGCAGCCGTTCCCGCACCGTCTCATCCATCCATCCCGAGTCCAGGAAGAGGACCTTTCCCGCCTCCGGGATGCTCTGAACGTAGCGCTTCAGGAAGGGCCAGCGGCGTTCCTCCTCTGTGGGCATGGAGACACTGATCACCTTGAAAAACCGGGGGTCCAGCTCCCGGATCAGGGAGCGGATCACGCTCCCCTTTCCGGCCGCTCCCCACCCCTCCACCAATACGATCACCGGCAGCCCCGCCTGCTTCAGCCGCTGCTGGAGGCCCGCCAGATTTGCTCTTCTCTGTTTCAGCTCTGCCTTGTGCACCTCTTCTGGCTCTGTTGTCCGTTCAAATCTCCACTCACGCAGCATTTTATGCCCTCCCCACCCTATTTCTGGCCCTAGTTTACGCCGTATTCCCTGGAAATACAAGTCAGAGGGGTGAACTCCCCGTGTCATTTTAGCTGTTGTGCCCAGCGTTTCCGGCCTGCGGGGCCGTTTTCCGCTTCCTCCCACTCCTGTGCGGGGGCGTGTTGCCCCGTGCCCGGATGCTCTGTGATCGCAGCGCCTCATTCTCAAATTCCCTTTCTTTGAGGGGGTCTGGTAAAAAAGCCCCGTCTGTTTGAGACAGACGGGGCTCTCTGATTTGAATACAGGCTATTATGGAAAATGCACTCATTTTGTTCCGGACAGCACATCCAGATTCTTGATGAAATACTCCACCCCGGAGTAGATGGTGGTCAGCACGATGACCGCCACGCACAGGGAGCTGATCTCCCGAGCCACGGGGGGGATGAGCATGAGCACGATGCACACCATGGTAGAGGCAGTCTTCACCTTCCCCGACCAGCCGGCGGCGATGACCCGCCCCTTGTCGGCGGCCACCATCCGCAGGCCGCTGACGGCAAACTCCCGGATGACTACAATGAGCACCGCCCAGGCCGGCATCTGGCCGATCTCCACGAACCACAGCATGGCAGCCACCACCAGGCACTTGTCCGCCAGGGGGTCCATGAACTTACCGAAGTCCGTCACCTGGTTGTAATGCCGGGCGATATAGCCGTCCAGGGTGTCGGTAAGGCTGGCTGCCACGAAGATGGCCAGGGCCCAGTAGCTGGCGCCGGGCACGTCCAGATAGAGCACCAGCAGAAACGCGGGGATCATGACCACCCGTAGCAGGGTCAGCTTGTTGGCGGTATTCATCCGTTACTATCTCCTTTATCCGTTTCCCCTTCGGGAAAATACTCTATGATGTCGCCCGGCTGGCAGTGGGGATATTCACACAGCGCCTCAATCGTCCGGGTGTCTATATGTCCCTCATTTTTACGCAATTTTCCCAGTGCAGACATGCCAATGATCTTGTCCTTTCGCAGATCATACTTCCGTAATCCCTGCTCCTTCAGCCGGATAGACAGTTTATCACAAACCAAAGGCATCGTCTACCCTCCCATGTCTTTTTCGGTAAAACACACCTCACGCCGTGTAAAATCGCATCATTCCTCGATCTCGCCCGTCAAGTCTCCGTCGGACATGCCGGTGATGCGCACGTTGACGAAGGTGCCCGCCGGGATCACTCCGGCGGCGGTGAAGAGCACCCTCCCGTCAATGTCCGGGGAGTCGGCGTAGGTCCGGCCCGTGTAGCACCCCTCCGCGCTGTCGAAGCCCTCGCACAGCACCTCCATCACGGTGCCCAGCCGCTCCTCATTGTACTCGTCCATGACCCGGGATTGGAGGTCCACCACCAGTTCCACCCGCCGGGCGGCGGTGTCCGGGTCCACCTGGCCCTCCATGGCGGCAGCCAGGGTCCCCTCCTCAGGGGAGAACTGGAAGACGCCGGCCCGCTGGATGCGCTGCTCCCGCAGGAAGTGGCACAGCTCCTCAAACTCCGCCTCCCCCTCGCCGGGCAGTCCGCAGATCAGGGAGGTGCGCAGCACCACGTCAGGCATGGCCTTCCGCAGCTTGGCGAACAGCGCCTCGATCTCCGCCCTGGTGTTCCGGCGGCGCATAGCCTTCAGGATGGCGTCGTTGCAGTGCTGGATGGGGATATCCAGATAGTGGAGGATCTTGGGCTGGCGGGCGATGGTCTCGATCAGCTCGTCCGTCACCGCCTCGGGGTAGAGGTAGTGAAGCCTGATCCAGTGGAAGTCCAGCTCACACAGCCTGTCCAGCAGCTTGGCCAGGGTGGAGCCGTCCTTCCGGTCCAGCCCATACCGGGTGATGTCCTGAGCAATGACGATGAGCTCCTTCACGCCGGAGGCGGCCAATCCCCGTGCCTCCTCCACCAGGGCCTCCATAGAGCGGCTGCGGTAGCGCCCCCGGAGCTTGGGGATGATGCAGAAAGCGCAGCCGTTGCTGCACCCCTCCGCGATTTTCAAAAAGGCGGTGTAGGGTGGGGTGGTGACCATCCGCTCCCCGTCCTCATAGGTGCGGTGGATATCGCCAAAGTGCTCCGGCCGCTCCCCCTCCATCAGCTCCGCCACGGCGGAGGCCACATCGGTATAGCTGCCGGTGCCCAGCATCCCGTCCACCTCGGGCAGCTCCGTGCGGATCTCCTCACGGTAGCGCTGGGTCAGGCAACCCGCCACCAGCAGCTTCTTCAGCTTACCTGCCTTTTTCAGCTCCGCCAGCTCCAGGATGCTGTTGATGGCCTCGCTCTTGGCCGACTCGATGAAGCCGCAGGTGTTCAGCACTGCCACGTCGGCCCCCTCCGTTTCACCCGTGACGTCGTACCCCGCTCTCCGGCACAGGGCCATCATCTGCTCGGTGTTCACCAGATTTTTGGCGCAGCCCAAGGATACAAAGGCTACTTTGTATGGCATGATGTATCGCTCCAATATTTCTTAATTTTATATCAGAAATTCTGCCACCTTTTGGGCGGTAAGATGTCTCATTGTCTCTTTGGCCCCTTCGAGTGACATTATTCGGCCCGCCCATTGGATGCCTTATTTCCCCCGCCAGGAGGGATCGTCTGTAATTCCCAATAGGTAATCAGACGATACTTTGGTGCTGATTGCCTTGGTGAAACAGCCCGACTACATCTCCCAGCTGTTTTTGACTCAGGCCATCCTTTCGCCACATCTGAAAGATCCGTTCCCCAAATATTTTTGTGCCACACATAATATTCTCCTTGACATTTACCTTTGAGCAGGCCCATTTTCTGGCCTTTGCATGGCAGGAACAAACCGCTTTTCTGGCAGGGCTGCGGCTGGGCGTGCAAGTGATGACGGCCGCTCTGCCTATTCATCTGATTCTGCCTCAGCCCCGTAGCGGCGCAGGCCCTCGACGATGTCGGACCAGGAGTAGCCCCGGCGGGCCAGGGCGTCAGAGGCCTTTTTCAGCTCCCGTGGATCATCGGGGAGCGTGCCCCTCCACTTTTTCCGCAGAAACTCCTCAATGGCGGCGGAGGGGTCCGCGGCCCCCTCCAGGGCCTCGTCCCACAGCTCCCGGGGAATCCCCCGGCGGTACAGTTCGTCCCGCAGCTTCCGCTCCCCGTATCCCTTCGCGGAGTAATAGCGGACCACCTGGGCGGCATAGGCGGCGTCGTTGAGGAAGCCCAGCTCCTTCATCCGGTCAGCGATGGCGGCTGCCTCCTCCTCCCCCGCCTCCCAGCTTCGGAGCTTCTGCTCCAGCTCCCGGCGGGACATGGGTTTGGAGGTCAGCAGGTTGAGGGCTTTCTGGCGCAGTCCGCTCCGGCGTGCCGCCTGGGTAAGGGCCTCGGCCTCCCCCTCCGACAGCTCCTTGCCGGCATAGAGGGCGAAGTCCACCACCTCGCCCTCCCCCAGCCGGAGGATGGAGCCGTCCTCCAGCACCGCCAGCCAGCGGCCCTCCACACGCCGGGAGGGCTTCAGATCCTGGATGACCACGGCTTACTGCCCGTCCGCCCCGTCCTCAAAGTCGTCGGCGGACACGTCCACCGCCCGGCCTGCGGCCCTGGCGGCGATCTGGGACTGTTTACTCATCAGCTTGAAGGAGTTGGCCCGCACCTCGGCCTCGATGCGGTCGGCCAGCTCCGGGTTATTTTTCAGGTACTCCTTCACCGCATCTCGGCCCTGGCCCAGGCGGGTCTCCCCCATGGAGAACCATGAGCCGGACTTCTGAAGAATGTCCAGCTTGACGGCCAGATCCACCAGCTCGCCCCACTTGGAGATGCCCTCGCCGTACATGATGTCGAACTCCGCCTCCCGGAAGGGGGGGGACACCTTGTTCTTCACGATCTTGGCCCGGGTGCGGTTGCCGATGACCTCGCCGCCGTTCTTCAGTGCCTCCACCCGGCGCACGTCGATGCGCACCGAGGCGTAGAACTTCAGCGCCCGGCCGCCGGTGGTCACCTCCGGATTGCCGTACATGACCCCTACCTTTTCCCGCAGCTGGTTGATGAAGATGACGATGCAGTTGGTCTTGGCGATGGAGCCGGCCAGCTTCCGCAGGGCCTGGCTCATCAGCCGGGCCAGCAGGCCTACATGGCTGTCCCCCATGTCCCCCTCGATCTCCGCCCGGGGCACCAGGGCGGCTACCGAGTCCACCACCACCACGTCGATGGCACCGGACCGGACCAGGGCCTCACAGATCTCCAGACCCTGCTCGCCGGTGTCTGGCTGGGAGATGAGCATGGAGTCGATGTCCACCCCCAGGGCGCGGGCATAGGAGGGGTCCAGGGCGTGCTCCGCGTCGATGAAGGCCACCTCGCCCCCGCGCTTCTGGGCCTCCGCCACGATGTGCAGGGCCAGGGTGGTCTTACCGGAGGACTCCGGCCCGTAGATCTCAATGATGCGCCCCTTGGGCACGCCGCCGATCCCCAGGGCGATGTCCAGGGACAGGGAGCCGGTGGGGATGGCGTCCACCACCACCCCTGCGTTCTCTCCCAGGCGCATGATGGAGCCCTTGCCATAGGCCCGCTCGATCTGGGCCATGGCGGTCTCCAGAGCCTTCTTCTTATCAGAGGCGGGGGAGGCAGACTCCACGCTCTTTTTCTTTTCAGCCATTCTGATCGATCCTTTCCATCCCCGGGGGCGGCGCAGCCGTCTCCGGGCCCACTTTTCTCTTAAGGTTCACAGCGCCTTGTCCTCTGCGGGCAGCAGATCCAGCGCCACCAGCTCAGGGGGATTGAACACCCGGGGCAGCAGGTTCCGGCAGAGCCCCCGGCTCACCACCAGGGTGGTGCTCCCCAGGGCGTAGAGCCCGCCGGCGTAGTCCGGGAAGGCCCCCTGGTGCGGGGCGAACAGGCCGTTGATCATCCCCGGCAGGCGGACCTGCCCGCCATGGGCATGGCCCGACACCACCAGATCGAATCCACTGTCCCGGTAACATTCCGTCCGCTCCGGCCGGTGGGAGAGCAGCACTGTGTACCGGCTGTCCCCCGTCAGCGCCTGGCAGGCCCGGAACTGCTCCAGCCACCCCGACTCGCCGGCAAAGGCGGAGGGGTCGTCCACCCCGCAGATCCGGAGTGTGCCCCCCGGCGTCGCCAACAGAGTGCCGCTGCCCTCCAGCACGGTGATCCCCCAGCTCCGGAAGCGCCTCTTCAGCGCCTCCAAACAGCCGGTGCGCACCTCATGGTTGCCCGACACATAGCAGCAGGGACATGCCCCACCCAGGGCGGACATCAGGGCATCCACCCCGGCGTCGCCCCGGGAGTCGTCTGCCATGTCCCCCGCCAGGAGGACGGCGTCGGGCGTCTGGGCCTGGATGGCGGAGAGCAGCCCCCGCTGCGCCCGTCCATAAAATGTGCTGTGCAGGTCGGTGAGCAGCAGCAGGCGCACTGGGGCGGAAAGCTTGTCCGTATGCAAGGCGTAGCGGCGCAGAGTCAGTCCCTGCCACAGGGCGGCCGTCAGGACCGCGGTCCCCGCCAGCGCCGCCCCGCCTATCATCCATTTCTTCGTCTTTCCATATGCCATTAACGGTTCACGGTCCCCTCTACCACCCGCCAGATCCCCTGGGTGTCTGCGGTGGTCTGTATGCCTTCAAAGCCGTTTCGGGCCAGGATGTCCTCCACGCTGGGGGCCTGTCCGATGCCCACCTCAAAGATCAGGCTGCCCCCCAGCCGCAGGGCGCTTTTCCACTTCTGGGTCACGGCCCGGTAAAAATCCAGGCCGTCCGCCCCGCCGTCCAGGGCCATATGGGGCTCATAGTCCCGCACGGAGACATCCAGGCCCGGGATGTCTCCAGTGGGGATATAGGGTGGGTTGCAGGCGATGATGTCAAAGTCCCACAGGGCAGAGGCCGGGGGCTCCAGGGCATTGACGCTGACACAGGTGACCCGGGCGTTCAGGCTGTTGCGGCGGACGTTCTGCTTGCACACCCGCAAGGCTCCTTCCGACAGCTCCCCCAGCACCACCCGGCAGGCGGGCACATTGGCGGCCACCGCCAGCCCCACGCAGCCGCTGCCGGCGCACAGGTCCAGCACCCGGGCTCCCTCGCCTGCCGCTCTGGCACGGAGGATAGCCCGTTCGGCCAGCACCTCTGTGTCACTTCTGGGGATGAGCACGTCGCTGGAGATATCCAGAGGGAGGCCATAGAACTCCCACTCCCCCACGATATAGGCTACCGGCTCCCCCGCCAGGCGGCGCTGGACCAGCTCCTCCACCCGCCGCTCCAGCTCCGCCGAAACATAGAGGGACATGTCCCGGTACAGCTGTTCCCGGCTCTTGTCAGAGGCATAGCACAGCAGTTCCCGGGCCTCCAGCTGGGCGGCGTCGATGCCTGCCTTTCTCAGCCGCGCCCGGGTGTCCAGGTATAGGTTGTTATAGGTCGTCGCCATTCAGCTCCCCCCATTTTTTCAATTAGGAATGAGGAATTATTTTGTCCAGCTCCGCCGCACACGGTCCGGTCCTGATTCCCCGCCACGCTCTCCAAGGCTCCCGCAGCAGGAACCCCCCCTCCAACTGGAAGGCTCCCCACAACAGCTAAAATTCCTAATTCAACCAAGCGCCTCCGGTGCTTTACCAGGCGTCCTCGCCCTGCTTCTCCGGCAGGACCAGCTCCAGCGCTTTGATGCCCACTTCCATCATGGAGTCGTCCGGCTCAAAGGTAGTGAAGTTCTGCAGCCACAGGCCCGGGGCCACCAGAATGCGGGTGATGGGGCCGTCGTGCCGTCCGGCCCAGCGGTTGAACTCGTAGCTGATGCCCACGATCAGGGGCAGCATGGCCAGATGGGCCAGGAAGCGCAGGATCGGGTTGTGCACCGGCCAGATGGCGAACACCACGGTGGACACCAGGATGGAGATGGCGATCACCATGAACAGGAAGCTGGTGCCGCATCGGGGATGGTGCCTGGGCTGCCTGCGCACGTTCTCCACCGTCAGGGGCAGGCCCGCCTCATAGCAGAAGATAGTCTTGTGTTCCGCCCCGTGGTACTGGAACACCCGGTGGATGTCTTTCATCCGGGAGCAGAGTACCAGATAGCCCACAAAAATCACGATCTTCAGCAGGCTCTCCGCCACGTTGCGCACCAGCATGGAGTCTGTGAACAGGGTCACGGCGGTGCCCAGCAGGGTGGGCAGGAGGAAAAACAAGCCGATGGACATGCCCACGCCCAAGATGACCGCCAGAGTCAGGAAAAAGGAGGCCGCCTTCTCGCTGCCCAGCCTGCTCTCCAGCCATACCTCGAACTTGGAGGGCTCCTCCTCTTCCGCCTCCCCGTCCTCGGGGAAAAATTCCGCGGAGTACATCAGCGCCTTGACGCCGCTGTACATAGAGCCGCCGAAGTTGACTACTCCCCGGATCAGGGGCCAGCCCAGCACCGGATAGCGGTCCCGGATGAATCTGAGCTCCCTCTCCTGGATCTCCAGTCCGCCGTCAGGGCGGCGGACCACTACGGACTCCTTTTTCGGGCCCCGCATCATGATGCCCTCGATGAGGGCCTGGCCGCCGCACATGGTCTTGAAGCCCTTGGAGCAGCTGCCCCGGGCACAGTTCTGCTGTGTTTCTTCTTGCTTTTCTTGCATGGATCTTGGTTCTCCTTTTCATTGAAGGACAGGCTCAGCGCTATTCTACCAAATCAGGGCCGGAATAGCAAGGGGGAATAGAACTTATGTTTCAATTGGCAGCCGGATGGTCACCAGGCAGCCGCCGCCCTCCGCGTTTCCGATGTCCAGGGTGCCCTCGTGCCGGGTGATGATCTCCTCACACACCGCCAGGCCAATGCCGGAACCCCGGGCTTTTGAGCTGCCCTTATAGAATTTGTACTTTACATGGGGGAGCTCCTCCGGCGGGATGCCGGGGCCGTAGTCCCGGATGCGGATGACGCCCTCTCCCCCCTCCTGGGCGATGGACACGTCGATACGCTTTCCGCTGCCGCCGTGCTTGGCCGCATTGTCCAGCAGATTGCAGAACACCTGACGCAGCCGCCCTGGGTCTCCGGAGATGGGGATCATCTCCTCCGGGCACTCGGTGTACTCCAGAGCGATGCCCTCCTTGCGGAAGAACTCCCTGTAGGTGTACACCGCGTCCTCCAGTTCCGCTTTCAGGTCCAGCGGCTCCACCGACAGGGTGAAGCGGCCGTCCTCAATGCGGGAGAACTCCAGCAGCTCCTCCACCATGTTGGTCAGCCGGTGGGCCTCCGACACGATGATGTCCATCCCTTTGCGCACGTCGCCCGGGTCCTTCAGCTCACCGCTCTGAATCGTCTCCGCCCAGCCGGTGATGGCGGTGAGAGGGGTGCGCAGCTCGTGGGAGACGGAAGAAATAAACTCCGATTGGGTCTTTTCCGACTGCTTGATCTTCAGTGACATGTCATTGATGGTGTCTGTGAGCTCTCCGATCTCGTCATCGAACTTCTTCTCGATCTGGATGCCGTAGCTGCCGTCCGCAATGAGGCGGGCCGTCTCGTTGATGCTGGCCAGCGGCTCCACGATGGAACGCACGAAATACAGGTTAGAGAAATACACCATAGTCAAAATGGCGATCCCGATCAGGGTGCATACACCGATGGACAGGAACAGCTGCCGGTCCACCGCCGCCATAGAGGTGACGAACCGGATCACGCCCACTGTGGTCCCCTGGTAGATGATCGGGGCGGACACGGCCATGATCCGCTCCCCTGTCTGGGGGTCCTGTCCCGTCCAGGGCTTCACATCGCCGCTCTCCATGGCGCCGGTGATGTCCGGCGTCCCCGGCATCGTGCCCGAGGTGGTCAGGCCGTAGCTGGTACACAGCAGCGAACCGTCTGTCTCGATGAACTGCACCTCCAGCTTCTGCTTATCGGGAAATTTTGCTACATAGTCCTGGGCTGCCGTCCGGTACTCCCGCCGGGTGTAGACGCTGAAGCTCCGGGCCGTGTCAGAGGCCCGGGAGGAGAGGTTGTCCCGCATGGACCCCTCATAGTACGCCCACAGGGACAAGGTGAGCGTTCCCATGGCCAGTAGCAGGATCAGGGTCACCACGCCCATGCTGTTCACCAGCCAGCGCTTCCGGATGCCCCGGATCTTCACCCGGTCCTGGATCACTGTCTTCTTCGCCACCGTATCCCTCCTCTCCGTTCAGGGGCCTATCCCCGCTGTTTTCTTCGCTTTATCCGCCCCACTTGTACCCATATCCCCACACGGTGGTGATATAGACTGGGTTCGTGGCGTCCCTCCCCAAAGAGCCCGCTCTTTGGGGACCCCTCTTTTTTCCGATGCTCGGGGCAAATGAATTGCCCCTCCGCCAATGCTTCGCACTGCGAAGCATTGACGCGCTGCCGCGCGCCCCGCTCTGCGGGGCCCCGGACGACGCCCCTGGGAGCCTGCTTATCCGCCCCACTTGTACCCATATCCCCACACGGTGGTGATATAAACCGGGTTCGTGGCGTCGTCCTCTATCTTGATGCGGAGGCGGCGGATGTTCACATCCACGATCTTCAGCTCTCCAAAGTAGTCCCGCCCCCACACCGCGTCCAGGATCTCTTCCCGGGACAGTGCCTTGCCCGGGTTCTCCATGAACAGCTTCACGATGCCGTACTCCACCTGAGTCAGCTTCACCCGCTGTCCGTTTTTCTCCAGGGTCCGGTTGCGGGTATTCAGCCGGAAGGGGGGCTGGACCACCTCGTCATCTGCCTCCAGCTCCTCATCCCCTCCAGTGCGGCGGAACAGGGCATCCACCCGGGCGGTGAGCTCCGCCGGGGAGAAAGGCTTAGTCACATAGTCGTCCGCCCCGGTCATCAGGCCGGTCACCTTGTCCATCTCCTGGGTCCGGGCCGTCAGCATGATAATCCCGATCTTATTGTCCATGGCCCGGATGCGCCGGCACACCTCAAAGCCGTCGATATCGGGCAGCATGATGTCCAGCAGGGCCACCCTGATGCCAGGGTTCTGCTTCAGCTGGGCCAGGGCCTCCTCTCCGGTGCCCGCCTCCACAGTCTCGTAGCCCGCCCGCTTCAGGTTGATGACCACAAAGCTGCGGATATTCTCTTCGTCCTCCAACACCAGGATCTTTTTCATTTCCGTTCCTCCTGTGGATCGCTCCGGTCAGTCTCCGGCCCAGTTGCTCAGGATCAGGCGGAAGCTGTCCCGCACGCCGGCCTCATCCAATCCGCAGTTCCAGCCGCTCTCAAAAAATTCTGCCGCGTAGATGGCGTCGCCGTCCTCCGCCAGAATAAAGCGCCCCTCCTTGGCGGCCTGACTGCTGCTGTTGATGCCGGTCAGCTTGTAGATGGCCAAAAACGGGGTGGGAGCCTTCTTCTGCCCGTTCCAGAGGGAGAAGATGACCGCACGTATGCCGCTGCTGTCGCTTCGGGAGATGGTAATCTGGTCCACCCACTCCTCTGGGATGATCAGATACCACTGATCGGACATATTGTGATAAGTGGTAAAGACTGGGGCCGCCCTCCCCCCCACGTCGTACTGGCTCCAGTCGATGAGCCAGAAGTCGCTGGACAAGTTCTCCCCGTAGGTGGGCAGCAGGTGGGGGCGGGGCATCTCCAGGATGGTGTCGCTGTTCACATCCATAGGGCGGATATCACCATAGCCCCGGATGGTCTCCACGCTCACGCCTGTCTCCTGGTTCATGGTCAGGTTGACCAGCGAGCCGTCCCGCATGGCCACGATGTCAGTGGCCTGTCCTCCGTCCGTCAGGGTGCTGGTGATATAGAGGGCGGGGATCACCCCGGTGAGGTAGTTGATCCGCACGCCGTTGGAGGCCAGGGCCGTGATGCCGGCGGAGAGCCGGGCGGTCCCCAGCCGATCCAGCATCCCATTCTGCCAGCCGTAGACCTCCACCGTGCTGTCCACGCCCGCCGGGTCCAGGCGGATCACCGCCAGCTCCGTCCGGGTATCCCGGTCGATGTCCAGCAGGCTGTATCCGCTGTATCCGGTCATCAGGAGCTGGGAGGCCACCGGAACGGTCTCATTGCTCTCCAGCTCGTCCAGGGAGTAGACGCCCAGCTGGTTGACGCCCTCGATGGTGCGCCAGCTGACCACCACTTCCTTTTTGCCGCTGCCGCTGAGCTCCACATAATCGATGGCGTTGATTCCGGTGCCGTCCCCCTCCACCACCGCGCTGATCTCATAGCGCTCGGTGTCTCCCTGGGTGGTGAGGAAATAGACCCGCAGGGAGCGCTCCGCCCCCGGGATGCGGAAGGAGATGACCGCAGTCTCCTGGGAGCCGTCGCCGTCCATATCCTGAAACTGGATCACAGAGGTGTTGTCGCCGGAGTAGATGACCGCAGTCTCCACCGTGGTCCCATACTCCATCTCCAGGCCGGCCTGGATCTCACTGCGCTTGCCGGTCAGGTCCTCATAGCCTGGAAAGCGCTCCGGAAGGGCGTACAGATCCTCTGTGGAGCGGAACAGGCAGCCGGTCAGCAGGACAGACAGCGCCGCCGTCAGCAGCGCCAGCCCGATATGTCTTCTCATGTGCCGTTCCCTCCTCTCGGCCGGCTCTGCCGGCTGGAAAATCACCCTTTTGTCATCATACCATAAATCTTTGCGCTTGGGTATTCTTTTTTCAAAATCTGAAAGAACTTTTCGGCCTGCGTCCCTGTGGCTCGATTTCTCGCTCAGGGGGACCCATGTCCCATCGGACCGCATCCCGGCACCGGGCCGGGAGGGGAGGACCACCCCGGAGGCCGGGCAGCCGCAAGTCAGAAGGGGCCGGCGGAGATCCCGCCGGCCCCTGTGCCTATTCTGTTCCCTCTTCTGCCTGCTCCGGGGCGGGCATTTTCTCCTCCAGCCGGCGGTGCACATCCCGCTTCAACAGGGTGTACAGCACCGACGCCGCCGGCACGCTGAGCAGCACGCCCAGCAGGCCGAACAGGCCGCCGCCCACCGTCACCGCAGCCAGCACCCAGATACCGGGCAGGCCGATGGAGGTGCCCACCACTCTGGGATAGATCACATTGCCCTCGATCTGCTGGAGGATGCCCAGGAATACCAGAAACGCCAATGCACGCCATGGGTCCACCATCAGCAGCAGAAAGGCGGGCAGAACCGCCCCGATATAAGCCCCCATCACCGGGATCAGGGCCGTGGTGCCCACGATCACCCCCACCAAGGCGGCGTAGTCGGACTGGATGAACAGCATCCCCAGGGCGCACAGCACCCCCAGGATGCAGGCCTCGGTGAGCTGGCCCGAGACAAAATTGGTGAAGGTGTCCGCGGAGAGCTGGACCACGCTCTGCACCCGGTCCGCCCAGGAGCCGGGCAGGTAGGCCCGCATCACCCGGCGGCACTGCGAGAGCAGCTTCTCCCGCCCGGAGAGCATGTAGACGGAGAACACGATGGCCAGCACCAGCGTCACCCCCATGGAGATGACCCCGCTGGTGATGACCAGCACATGGGAGGCCGCGTTGGTGGCTGTGTTCAGCACCCCCTCCAGCACCCGCCGCAGATATTCGTTCAGGCTGGAGAAATCCACGCCCTCCCGGTCGAACAGGGCGAACACCTCGTCCGCCAGGGCCTGGAGGTTGGCCATATAGCCGGACAGACTGCTGACGAACAGACGGATGCTGTCCGCCACCTGGGGGAGCACAAAGGAGAACAGGGCGGTGACCACCACCACCAGAGCCACATAGGCGGACAGCACTGCCAGCGGACGGCTGAAGCGGTCCAGCTTCCGCCCCGCCAGCCCCCCGTGGTACAGTCGGAAAAAGAAGGTGCAGGGCCGGTTGAGCACGAATGCGATGGCGAACCCGAGGAACAGGGGCTTCAGCGCCCCCAGGATCTGAGCCGCCACGGCCCATATCAGGTCGATCTTCACCAGTACCAGCACCAGCACCACCGAGTAGGTGATGATCAAAAGGATGCTTCTCAGCAGATTTTTGTTCAAAGGTGCCCCTCCCTGCGGAACAGGATCTGTTCCATGGCAAAGATCCCGCCTGTTTTTTTCCACTATATCATGCCCAGGCGCCCCCGTCAACATCCCAGTTGCCCCTCCCCCCAAAAAGGAGGAGGCCCACAGCCGCGCGTGTGATCGCGGCTGTGGGCTGTTTCCCAAACGGGATGCCTGTCCATTCGGGGATTCTGGTGGCTGGAGGATTCAGGCCGAAACAAGTGTGGGGAAGAAAGCAGGGAGGTGTGAGGAGAATCCCGGCCAGTTAGTTTCCTCTAACCGTGTTTATATTAGCATATGCTAACCACGTTTGTCAATGGTTTTTGAAAAAATTTTTATTTCCCCCGTCGAGAGCGGGACAGGATATATTTCCGTGCCCTTCCCAGGGGACTCCGCCCCGGAGTCCGGAGTAAGAAGATCATGCCCCGCCTATCCTGTGGATTTTTGCCGTACGGAAGGACGCCCCCTCATCCGTCACGGCCTGCGCCGTGACACCTTCCCCTCAGTGGGAAGGCGTTGGGGAGCACGTAAAAACCGCCCCGGCCTGCGGCCGGGGCGGTCCCTGACGCCCGAGCCGGGCGGGGCTTCACTTTTCCGGGGAGCGGCCGCTTCAGCCGCCCAGCTTCCCGATAGCCGCCTTGGCGGCCATCTGCTCGGCCTCCTTTTTGCTGCGGCCCTGCCCGCTGCCCACCGGGGTGCCGTTCAGGTCCACCTCCACAAAAAAGCGCTTGTCGTGGTCCGGACCCTCCTCGCCCACCAGCTGGTAGGCCAGCACCTGCCCGCTCTCCCGCTGGACCAGCTCCTGGAGGGCGGTCTTATAGTCCCGGGGCTTGGTCAGGCCGGCCACCTCCCGGCTGAGGATGAATTTCTGTATGATCTTCCGGGCCGAGCCGATGCCGCCGTCCAGATAGACCGCAGCCAGCACCGCCTCTACGGCGTCTGCCTGGATGGAGGGCCGGTGGCGGCCGCCGCCGGCCTCCTCCCCCTTGCCCAGCTTCAGATACTCTCCCAGCCCCAGGGCCTGGGCCACCTCCACCAGGCTCTCCTCGCACACCAGGGCGGAGCGGGTGCGGGTCAGCTCCCCCTCCGGCAGGTCCGGGTGGTTCCGGTACAGGTGGTCTGCCACCACCATCCCCAGAATGGAGTCGCCCAGAAATTCCAGCCGTTCGTTGCTCTGCAGCTTTCCCCGGCTCTCGTTGGCGCAGGAGCTGTGGGTCAGCGCGTTTTCCAGCAGTTCCGGGCTCTGAAAGGTGTAGCCCAGCTTTTCCTCTAATGTGGTCATGTTCCTGTGTCTCCTCCCGGGGCGCGGGGCTGGCCCGCGCCGGTCTTGGTCCCGCTAAGGCAAAGCTCCGCCTCTCCGGCGGAGCTTTGAATCTTGTCTTTTGTGCCTTTAGTCGATCTTGCTCTGGATCAGGCGGACCAGGTCGCCCACGGTGGTGATGGAGGTAGCCTCCGCCTCCCCCAGCTCCTCAATGCCGAATTCCTCCTCCAGGGCCATGGAGAGATCCACGATGTCCACGGAATCCGCGTTCAGGTCGTCCTCAAAGGAGGTGTCCATGGTGATGGTGTCGGGGTCCACGTTGAACTGCTCGGCGATCAGTGCACTCAGCTTTTCAAAAATCATAACTAGCCTGCTCCTTTTGCTGTGCTCCAGCACTTTTTCTGTCCCTACTATATGCACAAACAGGGTGGCTGTCAATAGGGAGTTTCCATTTTTTCGAAAAACGTCATTCCTTTTCCGGCGCGTCCAGACGCATCAGGTCGATGTTGGCGGTGATGTTCTCGATCAGACCGGAGGAGACGGACTGGCTGGCCTGGCGGATGGCGTTCTGGAAGGCGTAGGCGTTGGAGGAGCCGTGGGCCTTGATGACGGTCTTGGAGATGCCCACCAGAGCGGTGCCGCCCACCTCGCTGGAATCCATCAGCTTCTTGAACCGCTTGAGCCCGCCGGAGACCATCACCGCCGCCAGCTTGGTCAGCAGGTTCTGCTTGAATATCTTCTTGATCTCCCGGGCCAGGAAGAGACCGGTGCCCTCCATGGTCTTGAGGAAGATATTTCCGGAGTAGCCGTCGGCCACGATGACGTCCACGCTGCCCTCCACGGCCTCCCGGGCCTCGATGTTGCCCACAAAGCGGATGCGGCCCTCCTGGTCAGCCTTCTGGAGCATGGGGTAGACGGTGCGCTGCAGCTCAGTGCCCTTGGAGGGCTCCACGCCGATGTTCAGCAGGCCCACCCGGGGCTCCGGGCGGCCCAGCACGTGCTCGGCGTAGTAGGAGCCCATATAGGCGAACTGCATCAGATACTCAGGGGGACACTCGGCGTTGGCGCCGCAGTCGATGAGCACCGCGCCGCCGTTCCCCGTGGGCACCACAGGGGCCAGGGCGGCCCGGCGGATGCCCCGGATGCGCTTGACCAGCAGGGTGGCGGCGGCCAGCAGGGCGCCGGTGGAGCCGGCGGAGACAAAGGCGTCTCCGCTGCCGTCCTTGAGCAGGTTGAGCCCCACCGTCAGGGAGGAGTCCTTCTTCTCCCGGAAGGCGGTGGCCGGGTTGTCGCACATCTCCACCACCTCGCTGGCGTGGGCGATCTCCACGCCGGCGGGCAGCTCCTGGATGCCGTTTTCCTCCAGCACCTTCAGGATGGCCTCCCCCCGCCCCACCAGGATGATATCCACACCATACTCCCGGTTGGCCTGGACGGCCCCCATCACCGGAGCCTGGGGCGCGTTGTCTCCTCCCATGGCGTCCACTATGATCTTCATTCCATTAACCTTCTTTCTCTTGCTGTACCAGCGGCCTGGGCTCGTCGGTCAGCCCCAGCAGATAGTCCGCCGAGACGTTGTAATGCCGACAAATCAGAGCCAGCTTTTCCAATGTGGTGGTCTTTCGCCCGTTCTCCATTTCCATGATCTGATTGGGCTTCACGCCCAAAACTGCCGCCAAATCTGCCTGTCTCTCCCCAGACAGATTTCTCAATTTTTTCAAGCGGAGCCCATATAGATCTTTATGAAACATATTTCCCCCTTGACAACCACACTAAAAGAATATATATTAAATACATCCTTTTAGTGTGGTGATGTTGCAATGGAAGTCCAGCTCCAAGAACTCTATTTTTCCGAGGTAGACTCTGGGCGGCTGATGTATGAGGACGACCCAGAGTATGAGCGCCGCCGTCAGGCCCTCTCCAGCTGTCTGGACCGCCTGGAGGTCATCCGTGACCCAGAGGCCCGGGACCTTCTCTGGGACGCCGTCCTACGTTTCACTGACCAGAGCGATTTGGTCTCCTTCGCCCACGGCCTCCGTCTGGGACTTCGGCTGGCCCTAGGGGACGGAAGGGTCTGAACCGGCCTCTTCCTCAGCTCCGGTCCCGTCCCGAGGTCTCAAGCGGTCCCGTCAGGAGAGCTCCAGCTCCCCCAGCGCCTCCAGCGCCCGCTTGGACAGCTCGGCGTTCTTGTTGCGCTTGCCCTTGACCCGGTAGCCCAGGGGCGGGATCAGGCCGAAATTCACATTCATCGGTTGAAAGTTTACCACACTCTGGTCGCTGATGTAAAGGGCCATTGCGCCCATGGCGGTCTCCCGGGGGAAATTGATGGGCTCCTTCCCCTCCAGCCGCCGGGCCAGCTCCATAGCCGCCAGCGCGCCGGAGGCGGTGGACTCCACATATCCCTCCACGCCGGTGATCTGTCCCGCGAACATGATCCGCTCCTGCCCCCGCACCCGGTAGTACCGGTCCAGCAGGCGGGGGGAGTCCAGATAGGTGTTCCGGTGCATCACCCCATAGCGGACGAACTCCGCCCGCTCCAGCCCGGGGATCATGGAGAACACCCGCTTCTGCTCCGGCCATTTCAGGTGGGTCTGGAAGCCCACGATATTATAGATGGAGCCCTGAGCGTTGTCCCGGCGGAGCTGGACCACCGCAAAGGGCTCCCGCCCCGTCCTGGGGTCCTTCAGGCCCACCGGCTTCAGCGGGCCGTAACACAGGGTGTGCCGCCCCCGGCGGGCCATTACCTCCACAGGCATGCACCCCTCAAAGACGCCGGAGTCCTCAAAGCCGTGGACCTCCGCCTCCTGGGCGGTGGTGAGGGCCTCCCAGAAGGCCTGGTACTCCTCCTCCTCCATGGGACAGTTGATGTAATCCGGTGTCCCCCGGTCGTACCGGGAGGCAAACCAGGCCCGCTCCATGTTCACGCTCTCAAAGGTGACCAGGGGGGCCGCCGCGTCGAAGAAATTCAGGTAGCGGCTGTCCGGGAACAGGCGGGAGATCTCCTCCGTCAGGGCGTCGGAGGCCAGCGGGCCGGCGGCGACGATGACCTGCCCCTCCTCCGGAATGCGCTCCACCTCCCCCTCCACCACCGTGACGGCGGGGTGGGAGCGGATGGCCTGGGTCACTGCCTGTGAGAAGGCGCGGCGGTCCACCGCCAGGGCGCCCCCCGCCTCCACCCGGTGGGCATCCGCACAGGACATGATGAGAGAGCCGCAGCGGCGCAGCTCCTCCTTCAGCAGTCCCACCGCGTTCTCCAGCTGGTCGGAGCGCAGGGAGTTGGAGCACACCAGCTCCGCAAACTCCGGGCTGTGGTGGGCGGGGGTCATCTTCTCCGGCTTCATCTCGTGCAGCTCCACCGGGATGCCCCGCTGGGCCAGCTGCCAGGCCGCCTCGCAGCCCGCCAGACCGGCGCCGATGATCTTCACTGGTTCCATAGCTCTCCTCCTCGAGATCCGCCCGCCCTGCCGGAGGGCGGCGATGAAGTGTTTTGGGGGTTCCGCCCTGCGGCCAGAGGCGGGCGGAGGACCGCCCTCTCATCCGTCGCGGCATACGCCGCGACACCTTCCCCCCAGGAGGGGGAAGGCTTTTCGGGCGGCTGGAAGCCGCCCCTGCGGGTTCCCTTCGGCCTTTGCGCGCCCGCCGTCCCCATGAGCGGTCCTCGTCTCTGTGCAGGGACGGGTCCTAGACCTGCCCGCCCTATAGATGCGGGACGTGGGACGGAAGCCCCCTCATCCGTCGCGGCATACGCCGTGACACCTTCCCCCCAGGAGGGGGGGAGGCTTTTCGGGCGGCTGGAAGCCGCCCCTGCGGGTTCCCTTCGGCCTTTGCGTAGAGACGGGTCCTAGACCTGCCCGCCCTATAGATGCGGGACGTGGGACGGAAGCCCCC
>NZ_JANGBZ010000177.1:0-230 GCF_024462915.1 Clostridium sp. DFI.5.61 | reverse complement strand
AAATGCTGGCTGACGTCAGCGGTCTGCGTATCGAGCTGCCGCAGGTGGAAGAAACCGGCTGCTTTGGTGCGGCACTTGCCGCCCGCGTCGGTACCAGGGTTTATCGCGATTTCAGCGAAGCCCAACGTGACTTACAGCACCCGGTACGCACCCTGCTGCCGG
Source organism: Clostridium sp. DFI.5.61 (assembly GCF_024462915.1). Classification (NCBI taxonomy): domain Bacteria; kingdom Bacillati; phylum Bacillota; class Clostridia; order Eubacteriales; family Clostridiaceae; genus Clostridium; species Clostridium sp. DFI.5.61. The sequence continues at coordinate 68 of NZ_JANGBZ010000177.1, read as the reverse complement.
ATATGGCCGCCCATCAGCTTTACCAACAAAAATACCAACGCTATCAACATCTCATTGCCGCACTTCAG
>NZ_JANGBZ010000176.1:0-236 GCF_024462915.1 Clostridium sp. DFI.5.61 | reverse complement strand
GCAACGACGCATTTACCGCTGCGCGATATCGCAGATGCTATCACCCCTGCCCTTTTGCACGAAGTGATTGCTATTTTGCATCACGATTTGCGGACCAAATTTGGTATTGCCGAACCGCGCATTCTGGTCTGCGGGCTGAATCCGCACGCGGGCGAAGGCGGTCATATGGGTACGGAAGAGATAGACACCATTATTCCGGTACTCGACGAGCTGCGGGAACAGGGGATGAAACTCAA
>NZ_JANGBZ010000175.1:0-236 GCF_024462915.1 Clostridium sp. DFI.5.61 | reverse complement strand
ATGCTGTGCATTATATGCCTGTGTAGTTTTATTTTGCAAAACTGTGTTGTGGCTGCCACCCCAGTGATATAATCAAAATGCTAGGATAGACTATCAGAAAAGGGGGACAGGATTATGGAAGCAAGAACATATCTCGCGGTGGATCTGAAGAGCTTCTACGCCTCGGTGGAGTGCGTGGAGCGGGGGCTGGACCCCATGACCACCAACCTTGTGGTAGCAGATCTGACCCGCACGGA
>NZ_JANGBZ010000174.1:0-237 GCF_024462915.1 Clostridium sp. DFI.5.61 | reverse complement strand
GCCAGCTTCTTGTTCTTCAGTTGGTAATCAATCCACGCCAGTTGCAGCGCGTACAGGGCAGCGATAATTAGCGTGGCATAGGAAAAAAGCGATAAGCCAATGTGCACCAGCATCCCCGGCGTTGCTTCCAGATGGGTGATGTATTCATTGGGCATAAAGGTCGCCAGCGCTAGGTTGATAAGCGCAAAGGCATAGACAATGGGTAGCAACAACCAGCCACGATTGCGAGAAGCCACA
>NZ_JANGBZ010000173.1:0-238 GCF_024462915.1 Clostridium sp. DFI.5.61 | reverse complement strand
CCAGAAATGCGGGGCTACCAGGCTATCGACCAGCAGCACCAGCAATAGCGCCGCCAGCTGCGGCATTCCCGTTGGCCAGCGAAAGCGCCTTTTCGGCGGCGTAGTGTCCGGGAGAGATTGAGGCATCACACTGTTCTCCTTACGCCGCAATGGCGTTCATGATCGCCGGAACGGAAAGCTCTGCCAGCGGGATCTCCGCCACCTGTTTGCGATCGCGCATGATAATCACCCGATCGGC
>NZ_JANGBZ010000172.1:0-240 GCF_024462915.1 Clostridium sp. DFI.5.61 | reverse complement strand
ATAAGGATGGTTGGTGGTGATGCTCCACGCCCGGTACAGACTCTCTGCGACCAGCACGCGAACCAGCGGATGGGGAAGGGTAAGTGCCGACAGCGACCAGCTCTGCTCCGCCGCCGCTTTACAGGCAGGCGACAACCCTTCAGGCCCGCCAATCAGTAGACTGACGTCGCGACCATCCAGCTTCCAGCGTTCCAGCTCAGCGGCTAACTGCGGCGTATCCCAGGGCTTGCCTGGAATATC
>NZ_JANGBZ010000171.1:0-241 GCF_024462915.1 Clostridium sp. DFI.5.61 | reverse complement strand
AGTTCAGGGGAATGAGCGCGATCTGGCAATAGAGGCAAAACACAGCAACAAAAGACACACCAGAATCGCGCCCGTATGCGTTTTAACGCGTTCCTGTGTTTTCAGCAAGGTCTGACTGAAGCGCGTTCCCGGTGCCCCCGAACCAACCATTATCCCAAAAAATGCACCGGAAACGCGCTGACAACATTTTAGCCTGTCTCTGATTACCATCCCAGCGAAGGGCCATCCTGTGTCCGTTCCT
>NZ_JANGBZ010000170.1:0-242 GCF_024462915.1 Clostridium sp. DFI.5.61 | reverse complement strand
CGGTATTACGCATACCTGCCGCAATCCCGGCAATAGTGACCATTAACGCCTGCTCGACGCGAGGATCCGGTTCATGGCCTTCTTTTTCTGCCTGGCGGGAGCGGTGCAGCCACTCGGCCTGCAATACGTTCAGCGGGGCGGTGTAAATATTCCGTAGCTGAATAGACTCTGCAATCCACGGCAGATCGGCCATCAGGTGAGAATCGTTGGCAATCGCCAGCACCACTTTGATGTCTTCTTCT